>JAGGWE010000075.1 GCA_021157665.1 Sulfurimonas sp. | reverse complement strand
TATTGCGTTTGCTCGTGTTGAGGTTGAGAGATGTATAGAAACTGTAACACTTTCTGCTGAAACTATGAGAACTATGCATGGGGAAACTATCAACACTGATGCTATGGCTAGTGGTAAGAAAACTATCTCATTTTTTCGTCGTGAACCTGTTGGGGTTGTTGCGGCTATTACACCATTTAATTTTCCTCTAAATCTTGTTGCTCATAAACTTGCCCCTGCTTTGGTAGCAGGGAATACTGTTGTTTTAAAGCCTACTCCTGAAGCTCCTTTGACTGCTTATAAGTTTGCGAAGCTTTTTATAGAGAGTGAATTTGCAATTAAAGATGCACTTTCTGTAGTTTATGGAGATGCTGAGGTTGGTTCAACTTTAGTTGGTTCTGATATTCCTAGAGTTATTAGTTTTACAGGTTCTGTTCCTGTTGGAAATATCATCACAAAATCTGCTGGTATTAAAAAAGTTGGACTAGAACTTGGTGGAAATGCAGCAACTTATATCTCTAAAACTGCAGATTTAGATTTAGCAGCAAGCAGATGTTCTCTTGGTGCTTTTGTGAATTCTGGTCAAGTTTGTATATCTTTACAAAGAATTTATGTAAATGCAGATATTTATGATGAGTTTGCTTTAAAAATGGCAGAAGAAACTAAAAAACTAAAGGTTGGTTCACCTTATGATGATGATACTTTTATGGGTCCACTTATAGATGATGATGCTTGTATCCGTGCAATGGGCTGGGTTCAAAATGCGATAGAAGAGGGTGCAAAACCTCTGCTTGAACCTAAAAGAGATGGAAGAATGTTTTATCCATGTGTGATGGCAGATGTAACTGATGATATGGCGATAGTATGTGAAGAAGTTTTTGCTCCGATTGTAAGTCTAGTAAAAGTTGATAGTTTTGATGATGCACTTCCAAGAATGAATAACTCACCTTATGGGCTTCAGTTTTCAGTATTTACAAATGATTTAGCACTTATGAATCGTGCTATTGATGAACTTGACGCTGGTGGTATTGTAATAAATGATATGCCAACACTTCGTTTTGATATTCAGCCTTATGGTGGTGTAAAACTAAGTGGAGTTGGGCGAGAGGGTCCAAGATTTGCGATTGAAGAGATGACTGAGATTAAATCTGTAGTAATTTGCTAGAAGTTCTCCGAAGCTAAAGCATCGGTTCCGAGGAAGCCACATGCCAAGTGTTTGCCACTCTCTTTGGAAGCGATGATTCATCTTCGCTCAGGTGTTGGCAGATGGGTTTGAACTTTTCAGCCAACTCTACCGAAGCTAAAGCATCGGTTCCGAGAAGGAGTTTCAATCTCTTAGGAAGCGATGATTCATCTTCGCCGATTATTAGCATATAAATATTAAAGGTGTAAAATTGAAAGAAAAAGTAATTATCTCAGCCTGTCTTTTAGGTCACACATGCCGTTATGATGGAAAAACTAAAAAAACTACTGAGATAGTTGATGCTTTTAGTGAATATGAAATTATCCCTTTTTGTCCAGAAGCACCACTTTTTGGAACTCCTAGAGAGCGAATAAGTGTTATAGAGATTGATGGAAAAAATAATATAGTTACTGATAAAACTAACAAAAATGTTACAAAACTTTTAGAAGATGAAATCGCCACTTTTATAAAACAAAATCCACATGCCAAAGAGATTGTACTCAAATCAAAATCCCCAAGTTGTGGGATAAATAGCACTCCAATTTTAAATGAGAAAAAAGAAAAAATAAAAATTGGAAATGGAATTGCTGGTGAGATGTTTTTAAAAAGATATCCACATATCAAGATAAGTGATGAAAATAATCTATAGATTTATAGAAGATATTAAAGAAGATAAAGTTATAATTTAAATCTAATTAATAAGGTTTTTTATATGTTTAGATATCTAGTTTTATTTTTATTATTTTTATTTTCTTTGGAAGCAAATGGTATTGGTTCAGCTCCTGCTGTTGTATTTGCTTCAGGTAATAATAAGTTTGTGCTTCCCGTAGTGGTTAAGAGATTTAATTTAAAATATCCCAAGTATAAGGTATTTATACAGTACGGTTCTACTGGTGATTTGGCAAAATCTATTCTTGAGGGTGTGAGTTATGATATATTTTTGGCTGCAGATATGCAAAGAGCAAAAAGTGTCTATTTAGCCAATAAAGCTATAAGTCCTCCAGAAGTATACGCTAGAGGAAGTTTGATTTTATTTGTACCGCCTGATCAAACTCTAAAACAAAAAAAAATTACAATATTAAAAAAGAAAGAGATAAAACATATTTCTATAGCAAACTGTAGGACGGCTCCATATGGTAAAGCAGCTATAGAGGCTTTAAGAAATTCTGGATTATATGATGAGGTTTCTCAAAAGATTCAATACTCCACGGATGTCTCAACAGCAATAACAAATGTTATATGGTATGACAATGCTGGATTTTTAGCAAAGTCTTCAGTAAAAAGTTTACCAACAATATATGATAAAGAGGGAATAAATTGGATAGAGATAGATCAATCTTTATATGAACCTATACTTCAGGGATATGTTGTCTCTGAAAATGGTTCAAAAAATGAGAATGCTGTAAAATTTATAGAGTTTATTACCTCTCAAGAGGGTCAAGCAATATATAAAGAGTATGGATATAGATAATGCTGATTAAAAATAAAAATAAATTTATTTTGTTTTATTTAACAATTGTTTTTATCTTACTATTAAGTGTTTTTTTTGGTTTGGATTATGATAAGAATAAAAGAGTTAATGTTGTTTTACAAGAGCATATAAAATTTCTTGAGCTTAGTTATAGGCAGGGGTTGGATCGTTTTCATATGATATCTGAAAATATTTATGTATCTTTACAAAATGATGATGAGTTTTTAGATATTTTTTCTAAAGCAGTTAATGCTGATAAAATGCAAAGAGATATACTTAGAGATGCTATGTATAAACATTTGATAAATGATTATAGAAAGCTTAGAATGCTTGATGTGATGCAAATACATTTGCTATTTCCTGATAATAAAAGTTTTTTGCGTATGCATAAACCAAGTAAATATGGTGATGATTTAAGTGATATCAGATACAGTATAAAATCTGTAAATGATTTAAGTATGCATATACATGGTTTTGAGGGTGGAAAAACATCACATGGATTCAGAGAAGTTTATCCTATATACAAAGATGGTCTTCACATTGGTGTTCTGGATGTGGTATTTTCATCTACGGTTCTTCAAAGTTATACTATGCGGGCAAGTGGGATACATACACATTTTTTAGTTAATAAAGATATTTTTAATATGAATGAATGGGAACCTAACATAAAGTATAACTATTATCAAAGTATGGAACATAAAGATTTTCTTTTTAGTATGTCTCATCATATTAATAATGAAAGGATGGATAAAACACGAAAAACTTTAATCACACCATCTCGTGAAATAATAGATAAAAATATAAAAATAGGTAAAGCTTTTGCAATATATAGGAATATAGATACTTCAGTTATAGTTGCAGCATTTTTACCAATCAAAAATATAAAAAATGATAAAGTCGTAGCATATTTAGTTTCATATTCTGACTCAACTGCAATAGTTGAAATATTGAAAAATTATAAGATAATTTTAGCTTTAAGCCTATTTTTTGTATTACTAATTACAGTGTTAATATATAGTTTTTTAATTCATAGTCGTAATCTGAAAGAGGAGTTGCAATTTGATGCTTTGACAAAAGTCTTTACAAGAAAACATTTTATGTATTTGGCAGAAAATGATTATAAAAAAGCCAAAGAACTTGGAAATGAGATATGTATTGTTATGATGGATATAGATTTTTTTAAAAATGTAAATGATACATATGGTCATCAATGTGGAGATGATGTTTTAAAAGAGATGTCAGAACTTGTAAGTCACTCAATAAGAAAATTGGATTTTGTTGGTAGATATGGCGGAGAAGAGTTCATTTTGGTTATTAATGCGGATTCAAAAAATACAAAAAAAGTAATTGAAAATATTCGAAAAAAAGTTCAAGAATATCTTTTTTGTGGCGAGGAGAACTTAAAAATAACAGCTTCATTTGGTATTGCTGAGGGTACACTTGATAAGTTATTGGATGATACAATAAAAAAAGCAGATATAGCACTTTACAGATCCAAAGATGAAGGTCGTAACAGAGTCACTATTTTTTAAAAAATTTAACTATCATAAGAGTCTTTTTTAGATATAATCGCGCTATATTATAATGCGAGAATAACTATGGATATTAGAGAAGAATATTTAAAATTTTTTGAGTCAAAAAATCATGATAGAGTGGAGTCAGCTGCACTTATTCCAGATGATGCAACACTACTTTTTAACAATGCGGGAATGGTTCCTTTTAAGTCGATTTTTACAGGTGAGATTCCAAGACCTACTAATCCAAGAGCTACTTCATGTCAAACATGTTTAAGAGCTGGTGGTAAACATAACGATTTAGAGAATGTTGGACATACGGCAAGACACCACACTTTTTTTGAGATGCTTGGTAACTTTAGTTTTGGAGATTATTTCAAAGAAGAAGCTATTGATTATGCTTGGGAGTTTTTAACTAAAGTTATTAAACTTGATGTTGATAAACTTTGGGTAACAATTCACGACTCTGATGATGAAGCTGAAAAACTTTGGCAAAAGCATGTTCCACTTGAGAGAATTTTAAGACTTGGTGATGCTGATAATTTTTGGTCTATGGGTGATGTTGGTCCATGTGGTCCATGTTCTGAAATTTTTTATGATCAAGGTGCCGATAATTTCTCAGGGGAGGAAGATTACCTCGGTGGTGAGGGTGATAGATTTTTAGAGATTTGGAATCTTGTTTTTATGCAGTATGAGGTTAAGGCTAAAGGTGGAGACAGAATGCCACTCGCACACCCCTCTATCGATACAGGTATGGGACTTGAGAGAGTTGTTGCGATTAAAGAGGGGAAACTTTCAAACTATGGTTCTTCACTTTTTATGCCGATTATCAATGATGTTGAGAAACTTATAGGTAAAGAGTATGAGTATAAAACTGGGGCATCTTACCGTGTTATTGCTGATCATATTCGTACTGCTCTTTTTCTTTTAGCACAAGGTACAAATTTCTCAAATGAGGGGCGTGGTTATGTTCTTCGCCGTATTCTTCGTCGTGCTGTTCGTCATGGTTATCTTTTAGGTTTTAGAGAGCCGTTTATGTTTAAACTTGTAGATACTGTTGTTGGTATTATGGGTGAAGAATATGAATATTTAAAAACAAAAGCTGATGCTGTAAAAGAGCAGATTCAACTTGAAGAGGCTAGATTTTTTAAGACTATTGAGTCTGGAATTGCTCTTTTTGAAGAGGAGTTAAAAGATACTAAAGAGGTTTTCTCTGGTGAGGTTGCTTTTAAACTTTATGATACTTTTGGTTTCCCACTTGACCTTACAGAAGATATGCTAAAAAGCCATAACCTAAAACTTGACTCTGCTAAATTTGAAGAGTTGATGTTAGAGCAGAGAACTCGTGCAAAAGCTGCTTGGAAAGGTAGTGGAGATGATGCAGTTCATGGTGATTTTAAAGAGCTTTTAGAGAAGTTTGGTGAGAACACTTTTGTTGGATATGATTTCACTCAACACTCTGGAGAGGTTTTAGCACTTCTTGATGAAAATTATAAACATACTGATGGTTTGGCATGTGGAAGTAAAGGTTGGGTACTTTTAGATATTACACCTTTTTATGCAGAATCTGGTGGACAATGTGGAGATATTGGGGAGTTAGAGGGCTTTGCAAAAGTTCTTGATACTAAAAAATTCTTCGGACTAAATCTCTCTCAAATCGAAGTTACAAAAGATTTGGCATGTGGGAATATTGTTGATGGGCATGTGGATATTTCAAGAAATGAGATAGTTAAACACCACTCTGCAACTCACCTTTTACATGCGATTTTATTTGATGTTTTAGGGGATCATATTTCACAAGCCGGTTCACTTGTTGAGGCTGATAGATTGAGATTTGATTTTTCACATCCTAAGGCTGTTTCACATGCTGAGCTTGCTGAGATTGAGATGAGAGTGAACAATGAAGTTTTAAGAGCGATTCCTGCTAAAACTCAGGTTATGGGTATCGAAGATGCTAAAAATTCTGGTGCAAAAGCTCAGTTTGGTGAGAAATATGGTGATGAGGTTAGAGTTGTAAGTTTTGATACTGTTTCGATAGAGTTTTGTGGTGGTGTTCATGTTGATAACACTGCAAAGATTGGCTCGTTTATTATCACTAAAGAGAGTGGAGTTTCTGCTGGTGTTCGTCGTATTGAAGCTGTTTGTGGCCAAGCTGCATACAAACATTTTTGTGAGCAAAGAATTTTAGTTAAACGAGTTGAGAGTGAAGTTAAAAATCTTGATGTTATGGCTGGAATCTCAAGAATGAAAACAAATATAGTAGAGTTAAAAGATGAGCTAAAAGAGGCTCAGAACTCTGTAAAAGTAGATATTACTGCAACTGATTTTAAGGGTGTAGCTGTTGTTGTTAAAGAGTATCCAACTGGTGATATAAAAGATAAAATCGATGAACTTAAAAATCAAAATGAGAAACTTTGTGCAATGCTTTTTCAAGTGAAAGGTGACAAAGTTTTAATCGCTTGTGGTGTTAAAAATGCACCTGTAAAAGCTGGTGATTGGATTAAGAAAATTGCTCCTATTTTAGGTGGTGGTGGTGGAGGTCGTCCAGATTTCGCACAAGCTGGTGGAAAAGATAAAACTAAACTTCCTGAGGCAAAAACTGAGGCACTAAACTTTATTACAGAGGCTCTTTCTTAGTGCAAGAATTTTTTGGCGAATATAAAGCTATTATAATATTTTTACATATTATTTCAGCTGTTATTTGGATTGGTGGAATGATAGCGATGAGATATGCTGCTCATCCATCATTTATGGAGATTGAATCACCTGCCAAAAGATTAGAAAGAATCTCAGATGCGCTAAAAAGACTTTTTAACATTGTACTTGTTTTTATTTTTATTTTAGCAGGAACTGGAGCTGTTTTAACTATTGGTTATCAGCTTAAATATACTGAGTATCATATCTATACTCACATAAAAGAGGGTATTTGGAGTGTTATGGCGATAAACTATTTTACCATGATGCACAGAAGAAAAAAAGCAGATAAAGCTATCTTAGAGGGAAATTTTGTTCTTGCAAAAAATCAGTTAGAACTTATTGGTAAATTTATGGTTCCATTAAATATTGCACTTGGAATTGTAGCTATCGCAATAGGTGCATATCTTGCTAGTAATTTATAAGTGTCTCTTTATAAAGTATGACTGATTTTATAAAAAACAATAATTTTTCAGATTATTTTGTAGATGATTTACTTGACGAGAAAACTAAGGTTATTTTTGTTTTAGAATCACCTCATACTCAGGAAGTAAAAAACGGTTATCCTGTCGCTGGAAAAAGTGGCAAAGATATGAGTAAGATACTTTTTGAAGATGAAAATTTAAAAAAAGAATCTTTTGGAAAATTAATTTATGAGAAACAAATTTCAGGCTTTGGGATTTTAAATGTATCGAATATCCCCTTGCAAAAATCAGCATACAATATTGGGGAAAATGAAATTTTTAGAGATTTTGAGTTAATTAGACAAAATCCAAGTTTACGAAAAAAAGAGTGTTCTCTCAACAATATTATAAGAGTTTTTCAAACTGATTTTAAAAATCGTTTAGAGTTACACAGAGATAAAAAAATAGTCCTTTGTGGTGCTTTTGTTCAAAAAGTTTTTAAAGATACATTCCCCCATACTAAGTTTAAAGATATTATAGAAGTTCCACACCCCTCATTTAATAATTGGTCAAAGCAAAAATATGCTGATAAAATTAAAAAGCTTTTGGAATTTATAAAGTGATAAGATTATGTTCATCTTCACAAACTAGAGCGATGCTTTTAAAAGATGCTGGGATAGAGTTTAGACAAGAGAGTGTTGATTTTGATGAGGATAAAATAGTCGCAAATTCCCCTAAAAACTTTGTATATCAAGCTACCTTAGGAAAATATGAGGCAAATTTAAAGGCTTTTGGTTGTAAAGATTTTCCACTTTTAGTTGCTGATACTGTTGTTACATCTGCTGGAAAAATTTTAAGAAAAGCAAAATCTATTGATGAAGCACGAGAGATTTTGATGACTCAAAGTGGAAATATTACTTCGATAGTTACTTGTATGATTTATCAAACACCTCAAAAAAAACTTATAGATATTTCACAAACTGATTATATTTTTGATGAATTTAATAAAGAAGATTTAGAAAGATATTTGAGTAGTGGTGAGTGGAAAGAAAAGGCAGGTGCTTGTATGGTTGAAGGATTTTGCAAGCCCTATATAAAAGAGGTTCGTGGGCTTGAAAGTACAGCAATGGGGCTTTGTGTTGAAGTTTTAAAGGTGTTTATATGAACTACTATGAAAATGAGATAAAGGCACTTAAAAAATCAGGAAGATTTCGTACTAGGGAAGTTCTTGATACCTCTGTTTTAGATTTTGCATCGAACGATTATCTTGGACTTTCTCACAACAAAGATTTACACAAAGCCACATGCCAAGAGTTAGATAAACTACCACTTCATAGTTCAAAAGCTTCACTTCTTGTAAATGGTTATCATAAGATTCATAAAGATTTTGAAGATGCATTATGTGAGGCAAATGGGTTTGATGCTGGTGTGGTTGTTGGAAGTGGTTTTAATGCAAACATGGCGATGATAGAAGCACTTGTACGAAAGGGTGATATACTTTTTATGGATGAAAAATATCATGCTTCAGGAGTTCTTGCTACAAATCTTCGGCATGTGGAAGTTGTGTTTTTTAAACATAATAATATGTCTGAATTAAAATCACTTTTTATCAAATTTTCACATGCCAAGAGAAAGATTGTTGCAGTTGAGGGAATATACTCAATGGATGGGGATTTAGTAGAGAAAGAGGTATTTGAGATTTGTGAAAATGAAGATGCACTTTTAATCGTTGATGAGGCTCATAGTTCTGGTGTAGTTGGCGATAAACTTATGGGTGTTTTTGATTTGTACAACATCGAGATAAAATCAAACCATATAAAAATGGGAACTCTTGGAAAAGCTTATGGAAGTTTTGGGGCGTATATTTTAGCCTCTGAGCATATAATAGAGTATCTTATAAATCGTGCTAAACCTATTATCTATGCTACCTCACTTTCACTTTATGACACTCTTTTAGGGCATAAAT
>JAGGWE010000226.1 GCA_021157665.1 Sulfurimonas sp. | reverse complement strand
GATTCTAATCCACAAGATATTCTGATAAGTCCAGCTGGAACTCCACATGCTATAAGTTCTTCTTTATTTAGTTGTTGATGTGTTGTTGAAGCTGGATGTGTGATGATTGATTTTGAATCACCAATATTTACTACTAAAGAATAAAGTTCAGTTTTATCTACAATTTTAGTTGCTTCTTCTAAAGAAGTAACTTCAAAACTAAGCAGTCCTGAACATGCTCCATTTTCAAAGTACTTTTGAGCATTTTCATAGTTAGAATTGCTTTTTAATCCTGGGTAATTTACTTTATTTACTCTTGGATGAGATTCTAAAAACTGAGCTAATGCAAGAGCATTTTTTGAATGTTCTTTTATACGAAGAGATAAAGTTTCCATCCCTTGGATAAATAGCCAAGAGTTAAAAGGTGAAGAAACTGCACCTAAATCACGAAGAAGAGAAAGTCTTGCTCTTAAAGTAAAAGGTGGAAGAGGAACATCAACATAAACTAAACCATGGTAAGATTCATCTGGTTCATTAAAGTGAGCATAACGAGGATTTCCTTTTAGTTTTTCTAGTAAACCTTTTCTCTCAACCAAAATCCCACCAATAGCAAGACCTTGACCAGTTGTATATTTTGAAGCACTATGAACTGTTATATCTGCTCCAAACTCAAATGGACGACAAAGAACAGGAGTTGCAACAGTATTATCAACAACAGTTAAAATCCCATGTTTGTTTGCGATTTTAGTAATAGCTTCAATATCTGCAACATCAATACTAGGATTTGTTAAAGATTCAAAGAAAATAACCTTTGTTTTATCATCAATAAGTGCTTCCATCTCATCTGGATTATGAACATCGAAAAATCTAGCTTCAATACCAAATCTTTTAAGAGTATGAGCATTTAAAGTTAAACTTCCACCGTAGAGTTGTTTAGCACAAATGATATTATCTCCAGCCTCAGCAGAGTTAACAATAGCAAAGAAAATTGCACTCATCCCACTTGAAGTTGCAATAGCGGCTTCTCCACCCTCTAGTTCAGCAAATCGTTTTTCAAAAACATCAGTTGTAGGATTGTTAAGACGAGTATAGATATTTCCTAACTCTTTTAGAGCAAATAGATTTGCAGCATGTTCAACATCACGAAACTCATAAGCTGTTGTCATATAAATAGGAACTGCCATAGTCCTTTGAGAATCTTTTTCATAACCAGAATGTAGTGCTTTTGTTTGTAAATCCATATTAGTTTTCCTCTATTTTATTTTGCTCATCATAAATAACAGCTGTTCCACCTAAAAGGTCATGTAAAGCTCTTTTGTCTTTTCTTATCCCAACCATAATAAAACCGATTAGAAATGTAAAAGTTGAAGCTATATAACCTATCGAACGAGTTATAGCTTGTTTGTTGTTTATATCTTCAAAAGTTTTTGCATCAACTATTTTGATATGAACAAATTTCTTTCCAGGAGTTGCTCCACGCCATTTTCTCCAAAAAACTATAGTTATAATTAAAACAGAAACTTCAAAAAGTAGTTCCCACTTTAAAGATGTAGTAGGTTGATTGTTTAGGGCATTTGTGTTTCCACTTATTGCCATCTGCATGTTTTGTTGATACTGAGTGAAATCAAACCAATTTCCATTACTTAAAAAATAGATAACTATAGCAATAGGAACCGCTAAAAAAAGAGTATCAAGGAATGAAGCAATAAAGCGAATCCAAAACCCTGCATATCTTACTTCATTCATATCTGTCTTCACAAATAAGCTCTAGTTATTGTTGATAATTTGGAGCTTCTTGAGTGATGATAACATCGTGAACATGGCTTTCTTTAAGTCCTGCACTTGTTATCTCAACAAACTCAGCTTTATCCCAAAACATCTCGATAGTTTCACTTCCACAGTAACCCATAGATGCACGAAGTCCACCCATCATTTGATGAACGATTCCAGAGATTGAACCACGAAAAGGAACGCGACCCTCGATACCTTCAGGAACTAGCTTATCAGCTGCAGTTCCCTCTTGAAAATATCTGTCGTTTGAACCTTTTTGCATAGCACCGATACTTCCCATACCACGGTATGATTTGTATTGACGACCTTGGAACATGATTGTGTCACCTGGAGACTCTTCTGTTCCAGCTAGAAGTGAACCTGCCATTATACAAGATGCTCCAACAGCTAAAGCTTTTGAAATATCTCCAGAGTATTTAATTCCACCATCAGCGATAACAGGAATACCGTGTGGACGAGCTGCTTCAGCACACTCATCTATCGCAGAGATTTGTGGAACACCAACACCTGCAACAATTCTTGTAGTACAGATTGAACCAGGTCCAATTCCAACTTTAACCGCATCAGCACCTGCTTCGATTAGAGAAAGAACTGCTTCTTTTGTTGCAATATTTCCGGCGATTACATCAACTTCCATAGTCTCTTTGATTTTCTTAACTGTGTCAAGAATACCTTTTGAGTGACCATGAGCAGAATCAAGAACTAAAACATCAGCACCTGCATCAACAAGTGCTTTTGCTCTATCAAACTGTCCAACACCAATAGCTGCACCAACAACAAGTCTTCCAAAAGCATCTTTATTTGAGTTTGGATACTCAATTCTTTTTCTGATGTCTTTAATTGTTACAAGACCTTTTAAAAATCCATCTTCATCAATAATAGGAAGTTTTTCAATCTTATTTTTATGCATAATATCACCAGCTGCATCAAGAGAAATCCCTTTTGATGCTGTTATAAGAGGCATATGAGTCATAGCTTCTGAAGCAAGTTTTTTCATATCTTTCTCGAATCTCATATCACGATTTGTAAGAATACCTAAAAGTTTATTGTGTCCATCAACAACAGGAACACCAGAAATTCTATACTCACTCATAAGTAATTCAGCATCAGCTAAAGTTGCATCAGGGTGAACAAAAATAGGGTCAATAATAATTCCACTTTCAGATTTTTTAACCTTAGTAACTTGTTTACATTGAGCTTCAATATCCATATTTTTATGGATAATTCCGATACCACCAAGTCTAGCCATAGCAATTGCAGCACGATACTCGGTTACTGTATCCATAGCAGCAGAAACCATAGGGATTTTAAGTTTTATATTACGAGTAAGTTTACTCTCTAGAGATACCTCTTTTGGTAATACTTCAGAATATTGTGGTACTAAAAGTACATCTTCAAATGTTAAAGCTCTTTTACGAATTCTCATAGTTGTCCTTATGGTTGTAAAGTTTATATTGTAAATTCTTTGGATTATAGCTTTTTTGTTGTTAAAAAGAGGTAAAGTGAGTTTTCTTAGCTGTTTTTTTAAGGATTATTTATCTATTCTATACCAACCAGCGATAGAGAAACGCCTTTTCTTGGCAGGTAATACTTCATGTGGGAATTTATCACTCAAAAACACAATTAGTGTGTTGGCATGTGGAGTTACTTTGCTTAAGAAATTGTTGTTTTCATCATAAATAACTAACTCACCACCATCTTCATCACTCCAGTCTTCATTGAGATAATAAACGGTAGTAACAACACGATTTTTCGAATTTTTAAAAGAATCAAGATGAGTTTCGTAAAAATCTCCCTCATCATAGATAGCAAAATGGCTTTCATAGTAAGTTATACCCATATATAACTCTCTATTTATTCTCTCTTTTAATCCATCTGTAAATGCTAAAAAATCACTCTGAAATGATGAATCTTTATTTAGCCAGTGGATTTTATCTCGTCTTCTTTGATTGTCTAAATGTAGGTCGTTTGAGCCAGAGATTCCAGCTCTTTTAAAATCTTTTTCATTTTGTGCATACTCTTTTAATCCACATGCCAAGTTTTCATCTAAGGCATTAGGAATAATAATATAGCCATCTTTTACAAGAGCATTTATTATCTCAGAGTATAGTTTTTCATTCATATTATTTACTTTTTAGAGGTCTCTGTTTTTGCATTTTCCATCTCTGTTAAATACTCTTTCATTTGTGTATAAATTACAGAAATATCTTTATTTTCTTTATCAATATGAGAGAATAAAAATGTACCAAGAGAGTGCCATACCGTGATACCATCTGATAGATTTAAATCTTTTTTATCTAGCTGTTTCATGATAGCTGTCATTATTTCGTCATGTCTTTTTGCAGTCATTTTTTATCCTTGATAATTTATTTGTTTTTCTAGTGATAATGAACCATCAAAAAGAGTTTGTTCATCATAAGCTTTTGCAATTAGTTGAAGTCCAACTGGCATTCCCTCAGCTGATTTTGAGATAGGAAG
>JAGGWE010000202.1 GCA_021157665.1 Sulfurimonas sp. | reverse complement strand
GCTTATGGAAGTTTTGGGGCGTATATTTTAGCCTCTGAGCATATAATAGAGTATCTTATAAATCGTGCTAAACCTATTATCTATGCTACCTCACTTTCACTTTATGACACTCTTTTAGGGCATAAATCATTAGCGTATATTTTAGAGAACTGTGATAAGTTAAAAGAGCAAATTAAAGAGCGAAAACTTATTGTAAAAGAGATTTTAGATGTTGAAGTTGATGGACTGATAGTTCCAATTTTGATAGATGATAATAGAAAAGTTATAGAGATAAAAAATCAGTTATTTGATGATGGTTATGCTATTGGTGGGATTCGCCAGCCAACAGTAGAAAAAGCGATACTTAGAGTGATAGCTAGGCTAGGGCAGAGTAGTGATGAGTTAAAAACTCTCTGTCAAAAAATAGTGAAGTTTAGATAAAATACTTTTATGAAAATTACAAAGCTAAAAATAGATTTAGAAGATAAAACTCTTGTAGATATAAATTTTAATATAGAAAAATCTTTAGCTTTAGTTGGGCAAAGTGGAAGTGGGAAAAGTTTAACACTTAAAGCACTTTTGGGAATGCTACCAAGCAGTATGGTATGTGAGTTAGATAACGATGGTGACTTTGAATTAAAAGCAGGGGAAACTATCTCTTTTGTGCCTCAAAATCCTTTTACTGCACTCTCTCCACTTACAAAAATTACTAAACAGTTCTTTATCCCACATGCCGAGCAGGTAAAACTGTTTGCTCAAGTTGGCTTAGATGAAGAGTTGCTAAATAGATTTGCTCCTGAGCTTTCTGGTGGACAGCTTCAACGAGTTGTAATTGCTATGGCAGTAGAATCAAATCCAAAACTAATGTTACTTGATGAGCCGACAACAGCACTAGATCCTGATACAAGAGTTTTGATTTTAGATTTATTAAAAAAACTTCAAGATGAGATGGGGTTTAAAATCCTTTTTGTAACTCATGATATGAACTCTGCAAAATCTTTGTGTGAAGATATTTGTGTGATAAAAGATGGTTTAGTCGTAGAAGATGGTAAAATGTCAGATATATTACAAAACCCACATGCCAAGTACACAAAAACACTCATCGAAGCGAACTTTGCAAATAGGGAATTTAGGAAATGATAGAAGATGTTTAGACACAAAAAGAAAATATTTATAACAGTTTTTTTACTTGGACTTTTTTCTCCAGTTTTTCTTTTTGCATATTATTATTTATCATTTAGTTATGATGTTTCTTCATTAGTTGATTATAAACCATCAAAAAGTAGTAGAATTTATGATAAAAATGGTGATAAAATTGCAAATATATTTGATAAAAAGCATAGATTTTATGCTCCTTTTAATGAGATTCCACCTCGTGCTATTGAAGCACTTGTAGCTATTGAAGATACTACATTTTTTGAACATCCTGGTATAAATATAGATGCAATTCTTCGTGCAGCTATAAAAGTTATAAAGGCTGGAAAAGCTGTTCAAGGTGCAAGTACAATCACTCAGCAACTTGTAAAAAATAAGCTTTTAACAAGAGAAAAGAAATTATCTCGTAAAATAAAAGAGGCTATTTTTTCAATAAAATTAGAATCACTTTTAACAAAAGAAGAAATTTTAGAAAGATATTTAAATGAGATATATTTTGGTCATGGATATTATGGGATTAAAACAGCTGCTGATGGTTATTTTCATAAAGAGTTAAATGATTTAACTCTTAAAGAGATAGCAATTTTAGTTGGACTTCCAAAAGCACCAAGCACTTATGCTCCTACAAAAAACTATGAGATGTCGATGGGTAGAGCAAATCGTGTAATAAAAAGAATGCATGTTTTAGGTTGGATTGATGATAAAGCTTTTGAAAAAGCGATTTCTGAATCACCTGAGGTATTTAATACAACTTTAACTCAAAATAAAGCACCTTTTATTGTAGATGAGATAGCACGAAGAATGAAAAAACTAGGTATAAAAGATTTTAAAACAGGTGGTTATGAGGTTTATACAACTATAGATATTAGACTTCAAAAAGTTGGTAGAGAATCACTTTTATACGCTTATGGTGAGTCCTTAAAAAGAATAGAGGCTTATAAAGAAAAAGAGTTAGCATCTGCTAAAAAATGGAAGCGTAAACCAAAATTTGATGACTCTAATACTACACTTTTAAATGGTGCTTTGGTTAGTGTTGAGGCAGCCACTGGCGATATTTTAGCTCTTGTTGGAAGTACAGACTATAAAAAAAGCTCATTCAATCGTGCAACTCAGGCTCGCAGACAACCAGGTTCTTCATTTAAGCCGTTTATATATCAGGTTGCAATAGATTTAGGTTTTTCTGGAGCGACAGAGTTGGTAGATATTGCTAAGACTTATAAGTATGAAAAAGATGGACAAGAGATGAAGTGGCAACCTAGAAACTACTCTAAAAATTATAAGGGACTTATCACGCTAAGAGAGGCTCTTGTACACTCAAGTAATCTTGCAACAATAAATCTTGTAAATGATATAGGATTAGCACCTTTGCTGAGAGAATTTAAGAAGTTTGGTATAAAACATGTACCTCAAGATTTATCCATATCACTCGGTACACTAACAATCTCACCTTTGGAATTAGCTAAATATTATACATCTTTTGCAAATCATGGAACGCAGGTTGAGCCTCATATTATAAATTATATAGAACAAAATGGTTCTGTTATTCATGAATTTACACCAAGTTCAAGAGAGATAACTACTCCACAACAAGCTTATTTAATGACAAGTATATTAAAAAGTGTTGTGGATAGGGGAACAGGTATTAGAGCAAGAGTTAGAGGTATAGATATAGCAGGAAAAACTGGTACTACAAATGATAATATTGATGGTTGGTTTGCTGGTTACTCTCCAACGATTGAAACTATTGTTTGGTTTGGAAATGATGATAATAAACCGATGCATAAAAAAGAGACTGGTGGTAGAGTTGCAGGTCCAGCATTTAATATGTTTTATAAAAATATATTAGAGTTATATCCCCAAGTTCAAAGAGAGTTTGAGAGACCTGAAGGTATCATCGAGGTTGATATCGGAGGTAAAAAAGAGTATTTTAGTGATATTTCAAAACCACCTCGTGTTGAGGTGAAAGTTGACCCTCAAGAAGAGTTGCTTTTTTAGATATAAATTTTAATGATATAATAGTCTTATGTTTAGATTTATTATTTTTATTTCTATATTTGCACAACTGTTATTTTCAAATGAAGCTTACGAGATAATAAAAAAGTTAGATGAAAATATGAGGGGTGAGAATATCTCCATGAGGTTAAGTATGCGAGTAGTATCTCTGAGACATGAGCGAACTATGAAGATGCAGACTTACTCACAAGGTACAAAAAAAAGCTTCACAAAAATTCTTTATCCTCCAAAAGATAAGGGAATAACCTTCCTCTCCCTTGATAATCAAATGTGGCAATATGTTCCAAAAATTGAAAGAGTCATAAAAATTCCACCATCAATGATGCTTCAAAATTGGATGGGAAGTGATATTACTAATGATGATATGGTAAAACAAAGTTCGATTGTAGAAGACTATGAGCCACGAATACTTAAAAAAGATGAAAACATAGTAACTATAGAACTTATACCAAAAGAGGATGCCGCTGTTGTATGGGGTAAAATAATTATCAATATAGATATTTCAACATATACTTCTGTTAAAGATATATTTTATGATGAAGATGGGGAAGAGATTAGATACTTTATATATGAAAAAGTGAAAAAGTTTGGAAAATATTATATTCCAACTTATTGGAGAGTACAATCTAGTGAAAAGAAAAATAATTTTACTGAGATAGTTTTGGAAGAGGTTGAGTATGACACAGAAATCTCACAGCAGTACTTTAAAAAGAGTGCTTTAAAAAGATTTTCTAGGTAAACTGAGATGTTTAGCTTAGCTCTTAAAAACATCCTCTTTTATAAAGGTCGCTCTATTACGACTTTTATCCTTACTTTTATATCTACTGTTTTTCTAGTGCTTTATGTCTCTATGACGGATGGTTCTCATGATTCTATGCTTAAAAATTCTCTTAAAATTTATGGTGGTGCTATAGAGATTTATCATAAAGATTATCGAGATATTGGTGGTAATGAATATCTTATACAAGATGTAAAGTCTATAGAAAGTAAGCTATCGAAAATAGATGGGATAAAACTTTTTAGTTCCCGTTATGAGACTTATGGATTGCTCTCCTTTAAAGATAATTCAACAGCTTCAATGGTTGTTGGAATCAATCCCACTAAAGAGATAGAACTCTCACAATTAAAATCTGCTTTACAAAGTGGAGAATATTTAAAAGAGAGTTCACAAAATTGTATCTACCTTGGTTCTGGTGTCGCTTCAAAATTAAAAGTTAAGTTAGGTGATGAGGTTTCATTTATCGGTGGGGCAAGTGATAACTCTTTTTCTGCTGATATATTTGTGGCATGTGGGATTTTTAAAACAGGTTTGTTTGAGTTTGATTCTAGTGCTACTTTTATATCACGAGTCTATTTTGATGAGTTAATGCTCTCTAAAAATAAGGCTTCATATATAACTATTAAAGTAGAAGATTTAGATGAGGTAGATGAAGTTAATAATGAAATTATAAAAGTTTTAGATAGTGAAAATTTAGAATCTCTTACATGGAAAACTTTGATGAAAACTATGGTTGAAGCGATGGAAGTTGATTCTATATTTGGATATATCTCTTTATCTCTTTTTTTGATTGTAATCTTTTTTGTTATTATGATTTATGGTTTTATAAATGTAAGTTCTCGCATAAAAGAGTTTGGAGTTTTGAGATGTATTGGTTTGTCAAAAAGAGCTGTCTTTTCACTTCTTTTGTATGAGATATTTATACTCTCTTCTCTTGCTATTATCTTAGCAACACCGATAGCTGGATATATCTGTTATTACTATAGTATAAATCCTATTGTGATTGAGGGGATAGCCCAGATGTATCAGGATTATGGTTTAGTCTCTGATGAGTTGCCTTTTAGTTTTGATATATTTACAATTTTTTGGAATATTTGTCTCATTTTTATACTAAATCTTTTAAGTGTAGTTTATCCATTTTTTTATATAAACTCTTTTAAACCCATAGAGGCAAGTCGTCATGTATAGTTTAATCATAAAAATGGCTTGGAAGAACTCATTTTTAAGACTTCCACGCACACTTTTACTCATTACCATGATAGCAGTGAGTATGAGTATGATGATAGGCTTGCAAGGTCTTTATGATGGTATGGCAAATAATATGCTTGATAAAAATAAAAGAAGTGCCAGTGGAGATGTCAGTATCTTTGCTAAAGATTATAGAGTACAAAAAGATATAAAATATAGAATTAAGAATGCACATGCCATAAGAGAAGAGTTACAAAATATAGATGGTGTAAAAGCAGTAGTTTTAAGAGTGCAAGTAGATGGTTTAGTCGCAACTGCTAGAAAATCATCATTTGCAACTATTTGTGGGATAGATTTAAAAAGTGAAGATAAGTTTGGAAGATTTAGTAAATTTTTAAAGAGTGGTGAGATGAAATTTGATAAACGAGGTGCTGTGATAGGACTTGAACTTGCTAAAACACTTAAGGTAAAAGTTGGTTCAAAAGTGATTTTTTCAGCACAAGATATATCTGGAGAGATAAATTCTATTGCTCTGAGAATAAGAGGAGTTGTTCAAACAACAAATATCTTGCTTGATTCAAATGCAATCTTTGTAGATATATCAAGAGTGCATAAGTTTTTAGGAACTAGCTCAAATGATGTTACTCAAATAGCTATAATGAGTGATAATAAAAACTTGGCTGAATTATTAAAGCTAAAATATTCATCGCTTGATGTAAAGAATTTTTTTGAACTTCAACCTATGATGCAGATGATGCAGGAGATTATGTTTATCTTTAACTCTGTTACCTTTATCATAGTTATGGGTGTTGTTTTTATAGGGATACTTGGTGTGATGTATGTCTCAATACTAGATAGAATCCGTGAGTTTGGTATAGTTTTAAGTATCGGTATGCATTATAAATATATAAGATTACAAATATTTTTAGAGGCTCTGTTTGTTTCATTTTTTGGTTACATAAGTGGGGCTGTTTTAGGTGGAATTCTTTTAATCTATCTTAGAGATTACGGACTTGATTTAAGTGCTTTTTCAGATGCTTTGGAGATGTGGGGATATGAGGCAGTGATATACGGGACTATAAAAATCTCATACTTTACTAGCACTTTTATAGCTATTATATCTGCTTCATTACTTAGTGTCCTAATACCACTTAGAAAAATTAAAAAACTAAATCCTATAGAGGTTATAAAGGCTGAGAAATGATTAAGCTAGCGAGTGTAAATAAATATTTTTATAAGGGTGAAGCAAGAGAAGTTCATGCACTTCGTGATATTGACTTAAATATAAAAGCTGGAGAATTTACACTTTTTAGTGGAGAATCAGGATGTGGAAAAACTACACTTTTAAATGCTATAGGCTTATTAGATTCTATTGATAGTGGCAAAATATATCTTGAGAGTGAAGAGGTTTCGACTTTAAGTGATGATGAGAAAACTAAGCTAAGACTTACTCAAATGGGTTTTGTATTTCAAGCGTATAATCTTGTTCCTGTCCTTAATGTTGAAGAAAATATCGGTTTTATTATGAGGCTTCGTGGATTTAGTGATAGTGAGATAAAACAAAGAGTTTTAGAAGTTGCTTCTATACTTGAGATAGATAATCTACTTAAATCACTTCCACATGCCATAAGTGGTGGAGAAGAACAACGGGTTGCAGTAGCTCGTGCTGTTGCTTCAAAACCAAAAATAATCTTAGCAGATGAACCAACAGCAAATCTTGACTCTTTAAACTCACAAAAGCTTATAGATATGATGAGAGAATTAAATGAGAAAGAGGGTATTAGTATTTTATTTGCTTCACATGATGAGATGGTAAAGAAAAGTGTTAGTAGAATTATTTATATGAGTGATGGTGCCTTGGTTTAATGATGAAATTAATTCTGTTATTATTTTTATTCCCACATGCCATGATGGCAGATTTTGATTATAGAATTGAAAATACTAATCTAAGTATTTCACAAGATTCTGTCATATACAACTATGATAGATTAAGGTTTAGAGGTGATTATTTTCAAAATAATTTTTTCTCTACTATTATTGTGGATGGTGTTAATTATTATGGACAAAAATATATAAATTCAAAGGAGTTTACCCTTATACAGTCTATAGAATCAGATACCCCATTTTTAACTGCTTCAAATTTTTATAATTATGATAATGGCAGTGCTTATTCTAAGATTTATAGAGCTTATATAGGTTATGAAGATGCTAAAAATAGAGTTGTGTTTGGTTTACAAAATATCACAATGGGGGTAGGACGAATCTGGAATCCTACTAATCTTTTTAATCCTAAAAATATATATGCCTTGGAGCCTGATGAGGTTTTTGGAGTGTTTGGAGTTTCATATACTAGACATATAAATGACACATCGCATATAACAGTTGTAGCTTCACAAAAAGCAGATGATAGTTTTAAATATGGGGCAAGATATAAGAGTTATATGAGTTTTGTAGATATTGGTTTTAGTTTAATAAGTTCAAATCAAACTAAAATGCTTGGATACGAGATAGAGGGAAATTTACTTGATACTGGGATGGAGTTTAGAAGTGAAGGTGCATATATAAAAAATGAATTAAAAGATTTTTTTCAAGGGATTGTTGGGGTAGATTATGGTTTTGTAAATGGTGTAACTTTGGTTGCAGAGGTGTTATATTCATCTGAAAATTTTTCATATCAAGAGATATTAGAAAATCTAAATTCTGAAATAGTTTCAAATCTTGTTCAGGCAAATTTTTATACGGCGCTTTCTCTCTCTTATAGTTTTAATATTTTTTTAGATGGCTCGGTACTTTATATTGATAGTTTTGATGATAAAAATTCAAGATTTATCTCCCCATCTTTAACTTATACATTAGATGATTATAACTCTTTTATGATTGGGGCGATGGTAGGTGATTTAAAGAGTAGATACTATTTTAAGTATCTACTCTCATTTTAGTTAAAGGCTCTGTTTAGTGCTGAAAAAAGAGCTTTTACTGATGCTGTAGCTATATCATTATCTGCACCAACACCAAAGCATGACAGAATGTCTTTATTTTCTATCTCTATATAAGCAACAGCTTTTGCTGAACTCTTGTCTCCACATGAATGTTCTGAATATGAATTTAAAATAAACTCATTTTTATAGTTTTTCATTAGGGCATTTTTACAAGCGTCTATGGGACCATTGCCTTCCCCGTTAGAGATTATCTTTTTGCCATTATAAGTATAAGTTAGTTGGCATGTGGAAGTTTTAGCATTTGAAGAATGGGTAAAGTCTATTAAAGAGATATTCTCACTAACTTTAAAGTAAGTGTTTTTAAAAATTTCTAAAATCTCATCAGCACTAAGTTCTCTACCTTTTTCATCTGTAACTGCTTGAACTATTTTTCCAATCTCTGGTTGCATAGCTTTTGGAAGTTGATAACCATAATTTTTTTCTAAAATATAAGCTATACCACCTTTTCCTGATTGAGAATTAATACGAATGATAGATTCATATGTTCGTCCAACATCTTGGGGATCTATTGGTAGGTATGGAACTTCCCAAAAATTATCTTCCCTTGCTTTTTGATATGCTAAACCTTTATTTATAGCATCTTGGTGTGAACCTGAAAATGCAGTATAAACTAATTCCCCAACATATGGATGTCTGGCATGTGTAATCATCTCTGTACATCTTTCAACAACATCTAAAACTTCATTTATATCTGAAAAATTTAGTTCAGAATCAACTCCTTGAGTTGTCATATTTAAAGCTAAGGTAATAATATCAACATTACCAGTTCTCTCACCATTACTTAAAAGTGTACCCTCAACTCTATCTGCTGATGCAAGTAGTGCTAATTCAGTAGCAGCTATTGAAGTTCCTCTATCATTATGAGTGTGTGTAGAGATAATTACATTTTCACGGTTATCTAAATGTCTTGACATCCATTCTATTTGATCGGCATAAATATTTGGTGTAGCCATCTCAACAGTTGCTGGTAGATTAATGATAACTTTTCTTTTCTCACTTATACCCCAAGATGAAGTTACAGCATTACAAATACGAGCAGAAAATTCTAATTCAGTTCCCGTAAAACTTTCAGGTGAATACTCTAAGAAAATTTTTCCATCATGATTTTTTTCATATTTTTTAACTAATTCAACACCCTCTAAAGCAAGAGCAATAATCTCATCTTCACTTTTAGCAAATACTATTTTTCTTTGTGCAACAGAGGTTGAATTATAAAGATGAACAGTAGCTTTTTTAACACCTTTAAGTGCCTCAAAACTTCTAGCGATTAGATGTTCTTTGGCTTGAACTAAAACCTGAACAGTTACATCATCAGGGATTAGGTTATCATCAACTAAACGGCGTAAAAAATCAAATTCTACTTTTGAAGCTGATGGAAAGCCAACTTCTATCTCTTTAAATCCAAGTTTTAGTAAGAGTGCAAAAAGTTCAAGTTTTTTATTCATATTCATAGGGTTGATTAGTGCCTGATTACCATCTCGCAAATCAACACTACACCATTTTGGAGCTTTTGTGATTGTATTGTTTGGCCATTGGCGATTTGGTAAATCTATTTGTGGATAGGGTTTGTATTTACCCTCTTGTACATGATTCATAAGGAATCCTTTTAAACTTGAAATTTTTAATAACACACTCTTACATGAAGTCCTACGACTTTTGTTATTAAGTTTGGAATTATAGCAAATTTATGATTAGAGAGATAGTAGATAAAGTTATATAGTTGATTCTTGTAAAGTTATTGTAAATAAAGTACTCATATGGAAAATATATTCCCACGGTATGTGGGAATAAAAGTAGTGTTTAGATTAACACTGATAAGTAGTTTTATACTCGTAAGCAGTTGGACGACCTTCATCTGGCCATACACAACGCTCAAAGCGGTAATGTTGATAAGCATCAATAAACTCTTGTGTAAATACAGGCTTAAGGAAATCATGATCACCAATAAGACCTTCAAGTGCTTCACGAAGAGTATGTGGCATTTGAGGAATACCTTTTTCACGAATCTCATCAAGAGAAAGCTCATACAAATCTTCATCCATTGGACCAACAGGAACCTCGGCATTTTTGATACCATCAAGTCCAGCCATCATCATTACAGCAAATGCTAAGTAAGGACAAGCAGCAGAATCTGGGAATCTCATCTCAAGTCTAGTTGCACCTTCGCCAGCACCATAAGGGATACGACAAGCAGCAGAACGGTTTTTAGCAGAGTAAGTTAAGATACTTGGTGCTTCAAAACCTGGTAATAAACGCTTGTATGAGTTAGTTACAGGATTAGTAAATGCTGAAACTGCAGGAGCATGTTTAAAGATACCACCAGCATAGTTAAGAGCCATCTCAGAAAGGTTACCATATCCACCCTCTTTATAGAAAAGGTTTTTACCATCTTTCCATAAAGATTGGTGAACATGCATACCATTACCATTATCACCAAACATTGGTTTTGGCATAAATGTTGCAGTTTTACCATTAAGGTGAGCAATCATTTTGATAACATATTTGTATTTTTGAACATTATCAGCAGCACCGATGATATCAGAATATACAATTCCAATCTCATGTTGAGCTTGTGCAACTTCGTGGTGACCAAGAATAACTTCAAGACCAACCTGCTCAAGAACTTGCATCATTTCAGCACGAATATCTACAGCAGAATCTGTTGGTGCAACTGGGAAGTAACCACCCTTAGTCCCTGGACGGTGTCCAGTGTTATACATCTCTGGGTATGGGTTGTTTGAGTTCCACTCACCCTCTTCAGTATCAACTTTGTAACCTGCTTCATTGATGTTATCAACAAAAGTTACAGAATCAAACATAAAAAATTCATTTTCAGGACCAAAGTAAGCAGTATCTGCAATACCAATTTCAGTTGCATGTTCTACGGCTTTTTTAGCGATTGAACGAGGACATCTTTCATACGCTTGATTTTTGTAGATGTCATAAACATCACAAAACATAATTACAGTTGGATCAGCAGTAAATGGATCTAAGAAAGTAGAACCTACATCAGGAGTTAAAAGCATATCAGACTCGTTAATCGGTTGCCATGCTTCGATAGAAGAACCATCAAATGGTAAACCATTGTCAAGTTGACCAGCAGTAACAGCACTCATTCTATAACTGATATGGTGCCACGCACCTTTAATATCTGTAAATCTAAAATCTACAAATTGAACATCATTTTCTTCACAAAATTTAAAAAACTCTTCCGTGTTATTAACAAATTTACCCATATATTTCTCCTGAATTTTAATCTGCTTCTAGTATATCTGATTTAAATTTAATAGAGTAAAAAAAACTGATTAAAAATTAAGCATTTATAGATGTTGTTTCGTATAGTTATCTTTAGCTAACTCTTTGTAGATTAACATACAAGTTATTACTAAAATATTTTGTAGTTTTTGGTGTTTTTTTATTAGTTGAAAGAATTAATATTGAAAGCTTACTACGAAGTAATTAGATTTTTTTTATTGATTTTTGCAAATCCTGCACCTTTTTTGGTTTTAGCTTGTAGATTTAAGGTACTTACGATTTCATTATAATCTAAGTTTTCTTTTTTCATTGTTGCAAAACAAGTTGCTATAACAGCTATAGTGTTCGGTACTTCAGCTTTTTTTTTATAACCTTGAATATTCTTTTCACTAACTTTAATTAACTTGCTAAATTTTGGTAAGCTTATCTCTGCATCAAGTAGTGTTTTTTTAAAATCTATAAATGTCATTATTTACCTTAAAAATTATTTTATATAAAAATTATAGCATATATCTATATTTTATTGACAATGTTCCATAAAAAATGTAGAATACCTATAATTTATTACTATTTACAATTAAATAGTACTGAAAATATAATTTAAGGAGCCACCAATGGCAAAAGATTTAAAGAAAAAAGAAGCTAAGAAAGTAGCTAAAAAAATTCAAAAGAAAAAAGCTGCTAAGAAAGTAGCTAAGAAAAAAGCAGCAAAAAAAGTAGAAAAAAAGAAAGTTGCTAAGAAAAAAGCTGCTAAAAAAGTGGTAAAAAAGAAAACTGCTAAAAAATCTGCAAAGAAAAAAAAGTAGTAAGCATACTTTTTACATAATTTCAGGGATGAAAATATCCCTGAAATAAACCATGAATTATAATATTTCTCCTTCACTTTTTAATATTTAAAACAAATTTTCCTCTATAAAATGTAACAAATTAATATAAAAATATTTCACTTTATACTCATTTAAAAACAATCATATTTTTGAAGATAATAATAAGACAATTAGGAGTATACTAGGTTAAGATATAAAAAAAACAAGGTGGTGCATATGACAAATAATAATCAAGATTCATTTGAAATAGATGGTAATGTAGTCTCTTTAGAAGATTTAATAGAAACTTTTAAAGAGTCAAAATCTAAAAAAAGATCTTTAAGTAAAGCAAAACAAAAAAGAGATTATGAGCAAAAACTAAAGCCATATCAGGCTGAACTTATAAAACTTCAAAAACATTTAGAAGATACAGAACAAAAAATGATAATACTTTTTGAGGGGCGTGATGCTGCTGGAAAAGGTGGAACTATTAGAAGAGTTACAAGATATATGGATGAAAAGCATTATCGTATTGTTGCTCTTGGTAAACCTACAGAAGAGCAAAAAACTCAATGGTTTTATCAAAAATATGTTCAACATTTTCCAAAAGCTGGAGAGATAGTTCTTTTTGATAGAAGTTGGTACAACCGAGCGATGGTTGAGCAAGTTTTTGGTTTTTGTACAAAAAGAGAATATGAAGACTTTATGAACGGTGTAAAAGGGTTTGAAAATGATCTTACTCGTCAAGGTATAATTCTTGTTAAATTGTATTTTAGTGTAAGTAAAGATGAACAAGCTAGACGCTTTGAGAGAAGAAAAACTGATCCCCTTAGACAATGGAAACTTAGTGAAATCGATATGCAAGCACAAGAAAAATGGGATGAGTTTACAACTACAAAATACAACATGATTAAGCATACTCATTCACATCGTGCTCCATGGACTGTAATTAGATCTGGAGATAAACAAAAAGCTAGAATGGAAGCTATAAAAGTTATTTTAAACTCTGTAGATTATAATTCAAGAGAGGAAGTTCTAAACTATGCATTAGATCCTGAAATCGTTATATCAGGGGCAAGAGAGATAGAGATTATGGATGCACAGGTATCTAGTCTTGGTAAATTTATAGGTTAATAAATAATTTAAGGAAAAATAATGGCAAAAAATGAAAAAGTAAAAGTAAAAAACAAAAATGAAAAAGTTCAAATTTGGGTTAGAAAAGAGAAACTAGCATACGAAAAAGAGTTGTCTGAATTACAAGTGGAACTTCTTAAATTTCAAAACTATGTAAAAGATAAAGGTCTTAAAATTTTAATGATTTTTGAAGGTCGTGATGCCGCGGGTAAAGGTGGTACTATTAAAAGAATCACTGAACACTTAAATCCAAGGGGTGCAAGAGTTGTAGCCCTTGAAAAGCCGAGTGAGATTGAAAGTTCACAATGGTATTTTCAAAGATATGTAAAACATCTTCCTGCTGCTGGTGAAATGGTATTGTTTGATAGAAGTTGGTATAACCGTTCTATGGTTGAACCAGTTATGGGATTTTGTAGTGAAAGAGAACATCATAAATTTTTAAAAGATGCACCTGAATTTGAAAAGATGATAGTTGATGAGGGGATACAGATTTTTAAATTTTATTTTTCTGTTTCTAAAGATGAACAAGCAAGAAGATTTAAGGCAAGAGAAACAGATCCTCTAAAACAGTACAAATTATCTCCAGTAGATAAAGAGTCTCAAAGATTATGGAATGAGTATTCATTAGCTAAATTTATGATGCTAAGTGCAACTCATACTGAATCTGCTCCATGGACTATTGTTAAAAGTGATAACAAGAAAAAAGCTAGAATTAATGCTATAAAACATATTTTAAATTTTGTTGATTACGAAGGAAAAGTAAATAAAAATAAAATAGTTGTTGATAAAGATATTATAGTTTATGGTAGAGATGAAGCGATTGCTATGGAAAAAATGTTTAAATTTTCTCTAAAAAAATAGTGATTAAAACTTCTAAAATTTTATACTAAAGGTTGAACCTTCATTTTCTTGACTCTCTATGATTAGAGAAAAGTTATGAAGGTTTACTATATTCCCAACTATAAATAATCCAAGCCCTAAAGAGTTATTCCAACTATTTTCATGAACTCTGTAAAATTTATTTGTAATATTCTCTAAATTCTTTTTTGAAATCCCTATTCCCGTATCTATAATATCTATGCGACTCGTATCAAAAGATATAGTAATCTCATCTTCAGAATATTTATAAGCATTTTCAATTAAATTACTAATTACTACACTAAATAATGAAGCATCAGCTTTTATAGTTAAATTTTCATCACCTTTTATTATGATGTTTCTTTTTGGATAATTAATCTGTATATTTTCAATCGTATCAACAATAAGTTCATATAGATTAATAGTTATAAAATTTATCTGCTGTTTGCCATTATCTAGTTTTATAGATAATCTAAGAGTATCAATCAAATCACTTAATTTAATACCATTTTTATAGATTTTTGTAAGAAATTTTTTACGAATATTTGGGTTTAGATTATCATCATCTAACAGAGTTTGAGAGTATCCATTTATCACTGCAATAGGATTTTTAAATTCATGCGAAATAGCAGAGATAATGTCATCTTTTTGTTGATTAGATGCTTGTAATTTTGCTGTATATTTCAACTTTTGCTTCTCTTTTTTAATCAAAATTTGAGAAATTTTTGTAAGTAATTTTGTGATTAGGAAAAACTCTTTTGATAAATCAGAACTTATATAAGTTGGTTTTCTTTTTTTAGTAAGTCTAGTTAAAAAGATAACTATTTTTTCTCTCTCTTTTTGTATACTTTTACTTATTTTTAGTGTAATTATAAATATCACTATAAAAAAAACAATTAAAACAATAAATATTTTTAAACCAAGAGATAAAATATGTTCATTAATACTTTTTAACTCTTTTGCAATTCTTATAT
>JAGGWE010000107.1 GCA_021157665.1 Sulfurimonas sp. | reverse complement strand
TCTGGCAAAACTTTGATAGCCTGAATTTTTTAATTGATCAGCCAAAAATCCACCATTTTTTTGCAATTGAATATACGGAGGATTCCCAATTACCACATCAAATCCACCTTTTTCTTTAAACACATCAGAAAATTCAAGTTTCCAAATAAAAAATGGTTTTATATTTCTATGACGAAGTTTTTTAATTTCTTCTAATTTATCTTCTTTGCCTTGTTCTTCAAGAGTTGCTTCAATAAGTTCCCATTTTAAATTATCAATTTCTTCTTTTAGGTTTTGTTTTTTAGTTTTTTGAGATTCATTTATAAATTGTTCTGTTTTCTGTTGTAAGTCTTCCAGTTTTAATTCAGAACTATTTTTTCCAAGTCCGAGAGTTAGTTGTTCCGCCACTCTTTCTCTTTTTCTTTCTTTTTCAAAAATATTTTCATCAAAAAGTTTTATTCCTTCATATTCAGAAATTAAACTATTGCCCTGCATTATTTTATGTTCAAGATTTGGTAATGGGTGAGGAGTTTCTTCATCTACCACCAAAGCTAACCATAAGCGAAGTTTGGCGATGTCCACTGCACCTGGATCTATATCAACTCCATAAATAGAATGAGTTATTGCATGTTTTTTGATGTCATAGTCAGAGATATTATTTTTAAGATAAACATTCAAAACTTTTCTCGCCCGCACAATCTCATTTATCATTCCAAGTGGGAAAGCTCCAGAACCAACCGCAGGATCAGCAACTTTTATATTTTGCAATAACTTATCAAGTTCATTTGCTTTGTTTTGTATAGATTTAGGTAAGAGTGATTTATAAGTTTTATCTTGATATTTATCAATGCCATACTTTTTATCTCGTTCTTCTTTCCTTTCTAAATAGATTTTATCATTTTCTATTATTCTGTCGCCCTTTTGTATAAAAAGTTCTAAATCTTCACGAGGTATTTCTTGTTTCGTTTCTGTCTCTAAATAGTTTATTAAACTTTCTTGGCACATATAATGTACAATCTCACGAGGAGTATAAAAAGCCCCTTTGCTTTTTCTGTCTTTTATATCAAGTAGATTTTCAAAAACCTTTCCAAGCATTTCAGGGTCAACGGCAACCTCTTTTTCTAAAGGTTCATTTTCGTTTACGGTAAAATTATATCTATCAAAAACATCTAAAATACCTGTTCCAGTGTCGCCAGTTTTTTTGTCTTTAATATTATTAGAAAAAAGCTCATCAGGAATAACAATATTCGTAGTTTCCCAACTATAATTAAGCATTGGCTCAAAAAGTCCACCATTTAGAAATGGCATTCTGCAATTGTTTAATCTTGGATAGATTGATTCTTTCCCTCTGTCTTGTGCTAGGGCTTCATAAAACAAAGGTTCTAAAATATCATTAAAGAAATTGTCTCCATATTTTTCTCTTCGTTTAAATAATTCTCTTAAAAACTTTTTCGGACCTTTTCCCCATTCTTTATCAGAAGCAACTCCAAACCAACCCTTTTTTTGTAAAAAGTATAGAAAGACAATCTGTCCTAAAGTTTTTTTAGCAAAATCAACGGTGGAAATTTCTTTTTCTGCAAAATCTTTTCTAATTACTTCATCTTTTTTTAATAAATCATCTAAATGTTCTTTTAATTGAAAAAATAGTTCTGTGTATTTTTCAAAAAATTCTTTTGTTACAGTTTCTATATCAAAAGCTTGTTCCAATTCTACTAAATTAGGGTCTTCATCAGATATAAGTATATCTACAAACCTACTTTGAGCTGTATGACTTCCTTCATTTTCTCCAACTAAAAAAGACCATCTTTTGGCAGGAGTAATTTCTTCTTTTGTTTTTAATTTGTCATCAACCACCACTAAAGTATGCTCTAATTTTACTAAAGACAGTCGCCATTCTTTATTATCAGGAGAAATAAAAGCTACAAGTGCGGCTTCTTTATTTCTTGATTTAAGATACTCTGCTACAAAATTTCTTTGGGCTGTCCTTGCTCGCTCTAATGTTGATGATTTTTTAAGATAAACCTCTAAGATATCAATTTGATTATTTTCACTATCTTCAAATTTTCCGACTCTTTTATATTTAACTATGAATTGTCTGAAAGACTCTTTTATATATTGCCCCGGTATTATTCGGTCAATAGCAGTATATTTCTTAAAAAGATTTGCAACAAAACTTTGATAATTATTTGCATCAAAATCACTGCTAAAAGTTTTTTTTATAAGATTTTTGGCTTCTTGTTTGTTCATAATTATTTAACCTTAAAGTATTCAGAAAGTATTATTTCTTTTTTACTGGAGATCCCCTTGTCTATTTCATTTTGAGTTGGCTGAAGAAAATCATTTGGAAGAGTTGTTTTTAGCAATGCGAGAAGTTTTAAAGGATTTGAAATTATCTCGGGTGTATCTTGAACTTTTTTATATATTCTTTGAGTTATTTTTTTAGGAATAGCTCCGACATTTAATTCATTGATTACGGATTGAATATAAAATTCATCATTATCTGTAAACCCTTGATACTTTTTTATATTCTTTGTATTCAAAATTTTAGAAAGTCTAGCAGAATTATCTCTACTTCCTCGTTTTGCAGAAAATTCATATTCTTCTTTTTCATCTACCTGAGTTAGCATTTTTAAATTTTTATCAAGTAATTCATAAAATGTTTTATCCAGCTTACTAGGTTTTTCATTTGCTTTAGCAGTAAATTGTTTTGCTGCTTCTATAAAATCAATTTCTTTAGAAACAGAGATTGTTCCTGTTTCAACTATGAAAAACTTTTGTAATTTCCCTTTTCTGAAATAAGTAAGTAGTTTTGATTGATTATCTTGAATATTTCGTGCCGTTCTAGCCTTTTTAGGTAGTTTTTTAATCTTTTCAAATAAATTTGGGTTTTCATCTCTTATCTTTCTAATTTCTTGTAAATATTTTAATTCACTTTCTTCTTCGCTTTCTTCTCCTTCAATCATTTCTTTTGAAAGTATTTTACTAAACAAACTATGTCCTTCTGGAACTTCTCCTTCTGTTAGTAGTTTTGCATCCGTTCCAAGTAGGGTGATAAATGCTTGAATTTTAGCTTCTGCTGCTTCTTTCAGTTTTATTTCTTCATTTGATTGCTCGGTAGGGAAAAAGGTATACGTATAAATTTTGTCATGTTTTGTATCAACACGATTTATACGACCAACTCTCTGCATTATGCGAGTTGGATTCCATGGAATATCATAATTTATAACAACATTCGCTTGATGCAGGTTCGCTCCTTCTGCTAATACATCAGTTGTAATAAGTAGTTTAAAATCATTTTTAATGTTTTTTGTATTAGCGTCAAAATTCTCCATTACGATTTCTCGTTCTGCCCGTGAACTTCCTCCAGAAAAATAGATAATTTGATTTTGGAAAACATCTTGCAAGTTTTTCACAAGATAATCTGCTGTTTCTGCTGATTCTGTAAAAATAATTGATTTTCCATTTTTTATTGGAGTTTCTTTTGCTAATTTTTCTTTAAAAGCAAGGATTTTTGGATCTCTATCAACGTCTTTCCATATTTCTTTTATTTTCTTCAAAGTCTCAAGATCTTTATTTAGATCATCTATGAAATCATCACGAAATTCATCACTTGAAAATTTTTCTGCTTTACCCTCAGAGATTAATTGATCTACCGCATTTAAATTACCATTATCTAAATAATCAAAGACTTTTCCTATATGTTTTTTACTCACATACACACTACCTGTATTATATTCATTTATAAATTTTTCATAAGATTTTATAAATCGATCTATTGACTGAGTAAAAGCAAAGAAGCTACTCTCCAATCGTTTAATTAAAAGCATTTTCATAAACTTACGCATATTTTTTTGCCTAGTTTCATCAGAGCCTAATTCTCCCTTGTGATACAGCATAGGCGTATAACGAGAATATTTAAAATCTTTTGTTACTATCTTTATAGTTTTAAAAAAGACTTCATCTTCTTTTTCATTAAATTCATAAAGAATTGGTTTTGGTTCCGCAATATCGGGAAAACTCATTTTCTGCTTTTTTAAATCATCTCCATAATATTTTTGAATTTCTTTTCTTGTTCTTCTGACCATTAAATATTTGAGTACTTTTTCACGAATAAGTTTAGAATTTTCCTTTGTTTTTTTAATATATTCTTCTTTGTCCTTTTTTCTATCAAGTTTTTTAATATTACCTTCTAATTTCTTAAAGAACCCTTCTAAATTCAATAAATTTGGTATTGTGCTTTGTCTTGCTTTTTGAAAAAGTTTTATTTGAGAAAGTAAATCACTTGGTCTATTATTATACGGAGTGGCGGTAACAAGAATTACTTTTTTACCACGACAAATTTGTGCAAGTTTTGCGTATGTTTCTGTCTCTTCTGTTCTAAAACGATGAGCTTCATCAATAAGAACAATATCAAATTTTTTATGCAGTTCTTTTTTTATTATTTTATCTAATACTCCAATAGATTCGCATTTATAATCTTTGGCCCGAAATCCAAAATTTTTAAAAGAATTCTCCCAACTACCTTCGTTATTTTCATCAATAAGATGAGGAGGAGCTAATACTAAAGTTCTTCCTTTCAGTTCTTGGCAAAGCATAGTTCCCATATATGTTTTTCCTAAACCAACAACATCAGAAAGAAATACGCCTCCATATTCTTCAACGATTTTTTTTGCGTTAATTACAGCGTGATCTTGATATTTTAATTCTTTAAAATTATCAGGTCTATAACTATGTTCTAAAATATCCTCTTCATTTATTTCTTCTTTAAAATATTCATAAAGAAATTTAAGATATAGTTCATATGGAGTTATATCCTCTTTTAACCATGTATCTTCTGTTATTGTTTCTATATATTTCTCACTAACATCAATTCCTTTACCCCATAATTCTTCAAATTTTTCTTTAGCGAATTTATAATCAGATGGATTTTTAAGCTCGACATTAAATTCTAAATTATCCACCAATCCGCTTTGTGTAAAATTACTTGATCCAGTTATAACTCTACCTACATCACGATCATCTTTTTTAAAAGTCATGATATAAAGTTTTGAATGTATTTTTTCTTCCGGGTATGCTTTTATTTCTAATTTTCCGCTTTTTAGCCACTCAAGAAATTTATAAATCCCTTTTTCTACGGAATAATTATTTTCGCAGTCATCCATCTCAGATTTTACTTTATTTCCAACTTCTTCATTTATTTCTTTATGTGATTTAACTCTTTGAAGTAATTCGTAAGTTTGTTTATTTGTACTAATACCTATTAAAATTCGTATTTTTTCAGTTTTTTCTAATTGAGGATAAATAGCATAAAAACCGCTAGTATAAAAATAACCAACTAACACATCAAAAAATTGAGTATCTTTTACAAGTGTGTTAAATCTATCTTTAAGATTTTCCCCACTTTCATTTGTAATAAATGTTAAATCTGTTGTCATAATTTTATTATTCCATTAAGTATTTGTATTGTATGTATAATGCTTAACATCACCGGCAGCAAAAAGTAGAGCGAGGAACGAGCGGCGCTTTTTGCTGTCCGAGTGCATGTGGTTGTTCAAGTAAGCCGCTATCGCGGCAGGATCGACAGTTTGAAGCTCATCTCTTTTTCGGGCTATTCTGAAAGCTCGATACTTCTCTAAATTTCCCTCTTACTACATTTTACTTTACAATTGCCACAATACCACTTCATAGCAATCTTTTTAACCCTAAAAAGAGAGGAGCAGTATTATGGCAGCACTGAAAATACCATGCGGATCTGTTACAGCGCCATCAAATTATTTATTTTATCTCCATATCGTACAACGCGACTGGCACCTGCTGAAAGTCATTAAAGCACCAAGGGAAAAACGCCTGCCTTCAGTCTTGAGT
>JAGGWE010000083.1 GCA_021157665.1 Sulfurimonas sp. | reverse complement strand
ATAGAATATACTGCTAAAGGAAAAGAGGGTAATACTGAAGATGTAGAGTATGATTATCTGATTAATGCGACTGGACCAAAGTTGAACTTTGGTGCAACTCCTGGTTTGGGCGAGGGAACTGTTATGGGTGAACATACTGTTTCTGTTTGTACAGCAGACCATGCAGTTCATGCTGCTCATGAACTGCAAAATTGTATAGCAAAGATGCGTTCAGGTGAGAGACAAAAGTTTTTAATCGGTACAGGACATGGTATGTGTACTTGTCAAGGTGCTGCATTTGAGTATATTTTTAACATAGAACATAAGCTTCGTGAAGAGGGTGTTAGAGATATGGCAGATTTGACATGGATATCAAATGAATCTTTTTTAGGTGATTTTGGTATGGGTGGACTTCACTTTAAAATGGGTGGTTTTATCACTTCATCTAAAGTGTTCGCTGAATCTTTATACGCTGAAAGAGGTATGGACTGGATTATCGGTGCGCATGTAAATAAAGTTGAAAAGGGTATGGTTACTTATGAATCACTTGATGGAACTACGGATACACAAGATTTTGATTTTGCTATGCTTATTCCACCATTTGCTGGTGTTGGGATGAAAGCTTACGCTAAAGATGGTTCAGATATTACAGATGTAGTTTTTGCTCCAAATGGGATGATGAAGGTTGATGCTGATTATACAAAAACTTCTTATGCTGACTGGGAGCCATCTGATTGGCCAAGAACATTACAATCACCAGCTTACAAAAATATTTTTGCAGCAGGTATCGCTTTTGCTCCTCCTCATCCAATTTCAAAACCGATGAAATCACCAAATGGAACTCCAATCACACCAACTCCTCCAAGAACTGGTATGCCATCAGCTATGATGGGTAAGGCAGTAACTGCAAGTATCTGTGATATGATGAATGGTAAAGCTACTGAGCCTACACATACATCATGTATGGCAGAGATGGGTGCAGCCTGTGTTGCATCTGCTGGTAAAGGTATGTTTAGTGGAACAGCAGCTGCAATGACAGTTTTCCCAATTATTCCAGATTTTAAAAAGTACCCTGGAACTGGTCGTGACATTAATGGTACAACTGGTGAGATTGGTCTTGCTGCTCACTGGGTTAAACATTTACTGCATCATGCGTTTATTTGGAAAGCAAAGCTTAAACCAGGTTGGAGTTTAATTCCAGAGTAGAAAATAGAAAATAGAAATAAATTAAAGGAAAATAATATGAGTGAAGAAGTAAAAGTAAATAAAAGTCATTCACATGTACAGCATGTTGAACCATACACACCACAGTTTGGTACAATGATACCAAGTAGTGGTCAAAAATTTTTAAGAACATGTATTCTTTGGCAGATAGTTAGATTTATAGGTATTAATATTAGAATGACTATTTTAATTTTAAAAAGTCACCACTAAATTTATTTTAGTTCCATCCGTTCCTATGTTGTTTATGGGAACGGATACAATAGAAACTAAAAGAATTTCACTTTCTTGACATATATCATCTTTTTGATTTTGATTATCAGTTATAATTCTGCTAATTTAAATAAGACAATTTTTGTCCGATTTAAAAATTTTAGAGCGTAATGCGTTCTTACCAAGGAAATAACATGAAAAAAGTTATGTTAACAACAATTTTATTATTAAGTGCTGCTCAAGCAGAAAATATAGTTCACTACGACATTAGAGATACGGGAAAATCAGCTATCAGTAAACCTAATCATCCAACTACGGATACGAAAAAATCAGCTATCAGCAAACCTAATCATCCAACTACGGATCTTTATAGTAAAAAGTAAATTGTAACGAGAGAACTTTATTTTAGTTTAGACTTCGATGGATATAAAACTTTACCAGATGGAACAACTAAGGATGATGTTTTAAGATGCACATCCTGATCATCAAAAAAAATATGTGCTTTAAATGATTTCAGGATTTTGCTTTTATCAATTCCACCTAGAAAAAATGCTTCATCTACATAGACACCCCAGTGTCTAAGTGTTTTTATAACACGCAAATCAGATGGTGCATTTCTTGCTGTTACGATTGCAACTCTAACAGGTGAGTATTCTGTTTTCATAGGAAGTCTCTCTTGTAGTTTTGCAAGTTTTTTTAAAAATGATGCAAAAGGACCTTCATTCATCGGAATATTTTGAGATTCATCTTCATTTTTATGAAAAGCTTTTAGTCCATTTTCTTTATAAACAATCTCACTACTTTCATCAAAAATAACAGCATCACCATCAAGAGCGATTCTAACTTGTCCATCTTTTACTTCACATTTATACTCTGGAGGAGTTGAGAGAACAGCAGATGCACATGCCATAGAGTCTATAACTTTTTGAGCATCATTTTCATTTGTTGTAAGAAAAAGGTCAACATCAAAAGCTTCAATATAATCAGCAGAAGATTCACCAGCTGTAAAGGCTGAACGAGTTATATTTAGGTTTAGTTTTCTAATCGTATTTAAAACTCTTACTCCAGTATCTGGAGAGTTTCTTGACATAACAACAACTTCAACAAGAGGAGTATCGCTCTCTTGTTGATACCTGTTTAAATCAAGAAGTGCTTTGATAAAACTAAATCCAATCCCTTCATTAAGTATAGTATTTTCATTTTTAAGCATATATTCTCTATATATCTCAATAGCTTTATCTGGATGATTTTTGTACTCTTTTTTAAATAATTCATCTGCCTCAGATAAGTCAAATAAAGCTGTAGCCGAGATACCAATAACAAGTGTATTTTCTAAGTTTAATGCCAAAATATATCCTTTTTATAAGCATATTATAGTAGAATTATTTTAATGGAGTTTGCAGATGTCATATTTTGTATATATTTTAAAATGTTTTGATGATACTCTTTACACTGGTATCACAACAGATATAAATCGTCGTTTGGATGAGCATAATACCTCTGATAAAGGTGCGAAATATACAAAAGTTAGACGACCTGTTAAGTTAGTTTATTCTGAAGAGTCACAAAACAGAAGTTTTGCTTGTAAACGAGAATATGAGATAAAACAATTAAAAAGAGAAGATAAGTTAAGGTTGATAGATGCTTAAAATATATGTAGATGCTGATGCTTTTCCAAATCTATTAAAGCCAATTTTATTTCGTTCAATAGAGCGACTAAAATTAGAAACTTTTGTAGTAGCCAATAAAAAAGTAAGTATAGGTAAAAGTGATTTAATCACTTATATGATTGTAGATGCTGGAGCTGATGAGGCTGACCATAAGATAGTAGAGATGGTAGAGGAGGGTGATTTAGTGATTACTGCTGATATTCCTTTAGCAGATAGAGTTATAACTAAAAATGCACATGCCATAGATCATCGAGGTGAGCTTTACAGTGTTGATAATATCAAGCAATATTTAGCGATGAGAGACTTGATGGAAAAGATTAGAGAGAGTGGTGAAGTGACACGAGGACCAAAACCATTTGGAGTAAAAGATGCTCATGAATTTGCAAATCAGTTAAATGCTTTTTTATCAAAGTATTGTAAAAATTAGTCTAATTTCCAGTAGTAAATCTCATATCTATTTCCGATACTATATAGCTCTTTTTCATTTTTAAACCAGATTTGAGTTAGTCTGCTGGTATGTCCTACTAAAATATCTCCGAGTGCTTTTGTTTTTGTATTAAAGATTTGGATATTTTGCTCGTCTCCACTTGAATATGCTCCTGTTTTTCCACTTGGACTTAAGCCTACTGAATAAACTGGAAAGTGACTTTTTATATGAAAATCTTTTTCTCCATCTTTATAAATGGCGACTCTTCTATCTTGTCCAGCTGTTATTAGTACACCGTTATTGTAAGCTACATCGTAGATATTATCAACATTTTGTGAGTCATAAGTGCTTAAAATTTTAGAGGTGGCAACATCTATTATATTTACCTTTCCACTCTCATAAGAAGTTATCATTTTTGTCTTGTCTTCATTTAGAATTATCCCACCCATAGCACTTTGTGAGATATGACTTTTATAAATATTATAGTTCTCCGAAGTATCATGTAAAATCACCTCAGAGCCAAAAGTTCCAAATAAAATTCTATCATCATTAATATATAGGGCTTTTTTTATAGTTAATTTTTTTGTTTCATTAACAATTCGTTTAAGCTCATTATTTTTGTATATCCATACATTTCTAAAAGAGTTTTTGCCAATACTAACGATGAGTATCTTTTCATTTAAATAATCAACACTAATCACTTTTTGTGGAACAAGTTTATTTCGTTGAGTAACTAAAGGAGGGAGCATGATTTGGTTTATAATTTTTTGAGTTTTTATATCAAAAATATCTACTGTACCAGCATTATTTCCAACATAAAGTTTGTCTTTATCAACTACAAAAGTATTTACATATCCTACTGAGTAAAAAGTTGCCGTAGAAGTAATCTCTTTTGCTAAAAGTAGATAAGATAATAATGAGGTAAATAATATGAGTTTAAACAATAATAACCTTTATTTTTGACATTATACAAAAAAATTTCTCTTTTGTTTAGTTTTAGTCTTGTATAATCACGGCTGATTCATACAAAATATGGATGCGATGGCTTGCCTTCGCTTTGTGCTTTTGTTCTGTATATCTCTGCCGAAGGCAAGCCATCGGTTCCTATATGCTTTAAGATAATTACTTGTATGAATCAGCTGTGCTTGTATAATTCTTTTTTATAGGAGATATGTGATGAAAATTTATATTATAAGTATTTTAATGCTTTTTATAGTTCTAAATGCAAAAGAATTAAACACTTTAACAATAGATGAAACAAGAGTTATAGTAAATAAAGGGACGCAAAAAGCTTTTACTGGTAAATATTATAAATTTAATGAAAATGGAGTTTATACTTGTAAACAGTGTGATGCCCCACTTTATAACTCTAGTTCAAAGTTTGATAGTGGTTGTGGTTGGCCTAGTTTTGATGATGAGATAAAAGGTGCGATAAAAAGAGTTCCCGATGCAGATGGTAGAAGAGTAGAGATAGTATGTGCTAGATGTGGAGGACACTTAGGACATGTTTTTAAGGGGGAGGGATTAACAGATAAAAATATAAGACATTGTGTAAATTCAATCTCTTTAAATTTTAAAAAAAATCCACATATGCCCGAACGAAGTGACAAATACTCTTGGGGTGCCAAAGAGAGTAAGGCTTATTTCGCAGGTGGTTGTTTTTGGGGCGTTGAATATCATTTTGAGAAGCTCTATGGAGTTAAGAGTGTAAAGTCTGGATATATGGGAGGAACTCTTAAAAACCCATCATATATGGATGTTGTAAGGGGAGATAGTGGACATATTGAAGTAGTTGAAGTTAATTATGATTCTTCTAAGGTTAGTTATGAGAGTTTAGTAAAATTATTTTTTGAGATTCATGATTCAACTCAAGTAGATGGGCAAGGGCCAGATATAGGTAAACAGTATTTATCTGCAATTTTTACCTCAAATAAACAAGAGAAAGAGATTATTTTTGAACTTATAAATATACTTAAGAAAAAGGGATTAAAAGTGGCTACAAAAATATATGGAGTAGTAGATTTTTATAAAGCTGAAAACTATCATCAAGATTATTATAAAAAAACAGGTAAAAAACCATACTGCCATTCATATATAAAAAGATTTTAAAAGATAATATAAAAAGTCAGAGTTTGAATTTTTAGAGAGACTATTTTTAGATAACAGTACTAAAAGTACTGCTTTTAGTAGTTTATAGAAGCTTACCAGTTGCAAGCAGAGCCTGCTCATAATGATATGATATACGCGTAAGATGCCAGCTCACTCTTTTAAGCCATCTAATACTTTCCAGATAGTCAGTACCTTCTTCAACATCTATCTCTCCTCGTGCAATTTTTTTGACAATTATCTTTCGATATTCTTTGAGATGTCTATAGATAGATGATTTAGTTTTATATGAGTGTTTAAACATCTTATGCCATTTTTTTGAGCGTAAATCTTGTATGAGTGACTTAATACCTAAGATTATAATTTTATGTTCTTTAGAGAAGTGTTTATAATTTTTAAGTGTTATAGCCCGATCTTCTTCCTCTTCACATCTTTCATGGAGTCTTTGCATGTGATCAAGTGTATGAATCATTGCAACTAGTCTTTCCCACTGAGCCCCTGACTCACTACCAAGTGATATCTGATCAATAAAGTTATGCGTTTTATTTAGAGCATTTTGTAATTGTTTAATATCGGCTCGTTTACTTTTAGGATCACCAAGTATAGCGTTAATATGTTCAAATAAAGCAATTATCTCAGTGTGGATACTGTTTTGGACAGCTGTTAATGCTAAGCTAGGTTGTTCTAGTAATACAGTATCTAGTTTATTAGTGTAGAGTTGCTGTGTTTGTGGGATTAGCTTGGTCATCAATCTGGAAAAATGGTTTGTAAATGGTAATATAATAATTAGACCTAAAAGATTAAATGTAGTGTGAAAAGTAACGAGACTTATCTCTGCATTCTCAGTAAGTGCAGTTGGGAAAAAACTATTCATCATAATTATAAAAGGGGTAATTAAAAATATGGCGCCAATGGCAGTTAAAATATTATAAATGACATGAGAAAAGCCTGTTCGTCTTGCCTCAATAGATTGTCCTATAGTCGCAAGAACAGCAGTAATAGTGGTCCCAACATCCATCCCTATAACTAACGCAGCAGCCTGTTCAAAATTTATAGCCTCTGCAAAAAGTGCACTTAGTGTCATAGCTACACCAGCACTTGATGATTGAGTTATCGTTGTAAAAATAATTCCAAATGCAAGCAGTTTTAATCTTCCTGTAAATGTATCTAGTGGAAGTTGCTCAGGGGTTATAATCTCTGCAAAAGTACCCATACCTTGTTGCATCATTGAGATACCAATAAAAATAATTGAGAAACCTGCTAGAGTATAGCCAAAAGTTGCCAATCTATTTTTCGCAAAAAGACGCAGAAGTGCTCCAAAAAACAGAAAAAGCATCATAATATTTACTATTTGGAGTTTAAAACCAAGTAATACGACAATCCAACCAGTAATTGTTGTACCGATATTAGCTCCAAATATTATTCCCAGTGATTCAGAAAAAGTAATCAATCCTGCACCAACAAAGCCAACAGCAGCTACAGTTGTAGCACTTGAGGACTGTAAAATTGCTGTAGTAATGGAACCAGTTAGTGCACCACTTAATGGTGAATGTGTAAAACGCATTAGTGCTGAACGCATCGCATCACCAGCTAAATCACGCAGGCCATCTGTTAAAATAATGATGCCTAGTAAGAAGATTCCTAAGCCTCCAATCGCTTGAAAAATAGACTCGGCATTGTCAAATAAAAAATCAATAATCATGACTCAAACCTTTTTATACACTCATATCTTGCTCCATCTGAATGTATATGAGAGTTGATTAGCTCCATTGCTGTATCAGTTGTTCCGATGGTTTCATTTTTATAGTTTTTGAGTATATGCTTAAAGGCTTTTTTATTGTGAATATCTTTAATCCTAATAAGTGTAATATGTGGAATAAACAGTTTTGTATTTTCTTGTAAGAACGAATCACTTATGGAGGCTTGAAGCGTCTCAAGTTTTTTACTTTGAACTTTTGCATAAAGGATATTATTGTGTTCAAAATATCCAAGAGATTTTATGGATAAAGGTTCAACCTTTTCAACTACTGTCGGTAATTTTTCTAAGAGTTCATCAATACTATAATTATCACCAAAGTAGCAAACAGTTATATGTAGATTTTCCTTAGCCACCCAACGACCATTTATAACTCCTCGAAAGCCTGTTTGTAGTTTGTGATAATCATGCAGCTGGGCTTTTAGAGCCAAAAATAGACGATTCATAATGCTCAAGTATAACACTAGAGTACTTTTAAAACTCTTTTTTAAGTTACTTTGCTATAAAATTGATTTTATGATAGACAATGTAGTAATACCATTGCTGGGGTGTGGGGTAGGTGGACTAAAGAAAGAGAAAGTGTTTTTAATGATAAAAAGTATGTTCAAAAATCAAAGGTAGATTTAGATGTTGTGATATATTTTCATAATAAAAAAGATTATTATGAATTTGTATCTAAGGAGTTATAAAACCTATTAGT
>JAGGWE010000192.1 GCA_021157665.1 Sulfurimonas sp. | reverse complement strand
TGATTTACTTTTTCCACACCATGAAAATGAAGCTGCTCAAACTAGATGTGGAACTAATCATACACTAGCAAACTACTGGATGCACAATGGTTTTGTAAATATTAACGGTGAGAAGATGTCTAAATCTCTTGGGAATAGTTTCTTTCTAAAAGATGCCCTAAAAGAGTATGACGGTGAAGTTTTACGATTTTATCTTTTAAGCACTCACTATAGAAGTAACTTCAACTTTAACACCGAAGATTTAGCAACCTCTAAAAAAAGACTTGACAAGATTTACAGACTCAAAAAGAGATTATTTGGACTTGCTTGTGGAACTGATACTACAGAGTTTCAAACTAAACTTTTAGAGGCTCTTAGTGATGATATGAATGTATCTTCTGCTCTTGCTTTGATAGATGAGATGATTTCACATGCCAACGAGACTTTAGATACTGCTGGAAAACACAAGGTTCTAAAAAAAGAAACTTTATCTAATTTAGCTTATATTGAAGAAATTCTAGGTTTTGGAGTGAAAAATCCGTTTGAGTATTTTCAATTTGGCGTTGATGAAGAGACAAAGAATAAACTAGCAAATTTAATCGCTAAAAGAGATGAAGCAAAAAAAGAGAAAAACTTTGAAGAGTCTGACAAACTCCGTGATGAAATCTTGGCATGTGGAGTTGGTTTGATGGATACACCACAAGGTACTTTTTGGGAAAAAATATAATCAAAAATGAAATTTTTTATTTTTCTTCTTTTTAGTTTTATATTTAGTACAATTAATGCAAAAGTTATAGCTAAAATCCCTGAGGCCTCTGGGATTTGTTACATACAAAATTTAAAACAACTTATAGTTGTAAACGATGAAGGGTGGATTTATCGACTTACGAAAAAAGGTAAGATTTTAGAAAAAAAACTACTTGGAAAGTATGATTTGGAGGGCATCTCCTTTGATGATGTCTCACAAAAACTATACTTGGCATGTGAAAGAAAGAACTCTATTTTAGTGCTAAATATAAACACTTTTAAAATAGTTCAAAAGATAAAAATCAAAAGAAAATATAAAGATATATCTATACTTAAAAAATCGACAAATAGTGGCATCGAAGCTATAGCTATAAAAGATTCAGAAATTTATTTATCAAACCAATCTTCTGTCATTTTTAAAATAGGTAAAGTTAAGAATAATAAAACAAAAATAGTAAAAATATATAATCATGGTTATGTGGATATAGCAGGTTTAACTTTTCATAACAACTACCTATATATGACTAGCGATAAAAAAAACTTACTTATAAAATATGATATAAAAACCAACAAAACCATTAAAAAAATAAAACTACCAAAATCTGCTCAAGAGGGAATCTGCTTTGATGAAAATGACAATATTTATATAGCAGATGACAATGGAAGAATACTAAAATACAAAGCAAAAAAGTTAGGATTTTAAAATGAATATTGCAGAGTTAAAAAAACTTTTAGAAAAAAATTCAAAAGATTTAACAAATGAGTTTAAAAGACTTTTTCACGGTCGTGGTGGACTTTATGAGGGGTGGAAGCATTTAACTGTTGATTCTATTGACACTATTTTAAGTGTTGCTCTTTATCGTGAAGAGGAAAATGAAGACGAGTTAATTTCAATGTTAAAAGAGTTTATAAAAACAACTCCACATGCCACAATCGTTCTACAAAAAAGATACCTAAAAGGCTCTCCAAGTGAAGTTATTATTGGTGAATTAACTAATAATTTATTTGTAGTTGAAAACGGTATGAAAATCAAACTTAACCTACTTTCAAACCGTAATTCTGGTTATTTTCCTGATATGAAAAATGGTAGAGAATTTGTAAGAAAAAATGCAAAAGACAAATCAGTTTTAAATCTTTTTTCATACACCTGTGCTTTTAGTGTTTCAGCAGTTTTAGGGGGTGCTTCTAAAGTATCAAATATAGATATGAGTAAAGGTGCATTAAGTACAGGAAGAGCAAATCATCATCTTAATGACTTAGAGATGAGAGGAGTTAGTTTTCACCCTTACAATATCTTAAAATCATTCTCTCGAATCAAGAAAAAAGGTCCTTATGATTTAATTATCATAGACCCACCAACTTTTCAAAAAGGGAGTTTTGAGGCAACTAAGGATTACAGAAAACTTATTATGAAACTTCCTCAAATTGCATCTGAGGATTGTACTCTTTTAGCATGTTTAAACTCACCTGATCTAGATGTTGAATTTATAACAGCACTCATCAAAGAATTAGCACCAAGTTTCAAGTTTATTTTGCGACTTAAAAATGTAGCAGAATTTGCAAGTGCTGAAGAAGATAGAAGCTTAAAAAATCTAATCTTTAAAAGGGATGCTAACTACAATAATTAGCTAAAAGCCCAGCTTTTAATCCCTCATACATCTCTTGACCTCGAAGTTTTTTAACAATTTCAAGAGCAAAACATATAGCCGTTGCAGGTCCACGAGAAGTGATAACATTACCATCTTCTACCACCATAGTTTTATCACCTTGATAGCCATCTATTCTAATTTGCTCTTCAAATGATGGATAGCATGTATAATTTTGTTTTAAAACACCTGCCTTATTTAGAGCAAATGGTGCAGCACAAATTGCTCCAATATTTTTCCCTTTTTCATCCATCTCTTTTAAAATATTTTGTATATTTTCATCATCTGCAAGTGCATAAGTTCCATCAAGTCCACCAGGAAGAACTATCATATCTAGCATATCAACATCTACATCTTTTACCTGCATATCAGCTTGAACTACTATCTTATTTGCACCCTTAACAAGCTTGTTTTCATCTAGTGAAGCAACTTGTACTTTTATCTCTGCTCGTCTTAAAATATCTATTATACTAACTGCTTCTATCTCTTCAAACCCACATGCCAATGGAACTAAAACTCTACTCATCAAAAATCCTTTACCAAAAATAGATATTTTACATCATAATGAGCAAAGCCCATTATAATGGCAGGGACTCTTCGTCCCTACAAGCCCCTAAAGATATAAAATATAAATATTTTATGAAAGAGAGGAAACATCAATTAATAATTTACTAATATTTTAGTATAATATCTAAATTTTATAAAAGGCAAAATAAGATAAATGATAAACTATGAAG
>JAGGWE010000042.1 GCA_021157665.1 Sulfurimonas sp. | reverse complement strand
CATCATCTAAAAAATGTCTAACAATCTCAACGGGTACAATATAGCCAATACTTTGAGACCTTGATATTTGTTGCATCACAACACCAATTATTTTACCATCACTAATAGCTGGACCACCACTACTTCCAGGATTTACAGCAGCATCTATTTGAATAGATAAAAATATCTCTCTTGAGTGAGCATATCTGTTATGTTCAATCCTCGAAACTATCCCTCGACTAACACTTAAACTATCTCCACCAACAGGAAAACCATAAACTGCAATATCTTGTTCAAACCTTGGTAATCCATCTAATTCTAAGGCTTTTGTACCTTTAAAAAATGACTTATCTTTTAATTTTAAAAGTGCTAAATCTGCCTGATGAGAGATAAATTCAACCTCTGCCTCATACTTTCTTGTATCACCATCTCTTTTAACCTCTATAAAAGTCTCATCTGCAACTACATGTGCATTTGTAAGAATTCTATTTCCACTAATGATACTTCCAGAACCATGAGACCTTCTTATACTAGAGTTCCAAGGTGTAGTATAATTTGACAATTTTGATACTGTATATATTTTTACTATCGATTCCTCTACACTAGCAGAAGCTAAAAGAGATAAATTTAAAACTATTAAAACAAATAAAATTCTAATTTTCATTATCATCAACCCTTAATTTTTAAAATATGTTTATGTTGATGTAGTATAGCCAGTTATAGGTTATAATTGCAAAGCATGAAAAACTTACCAATACATGAAGTCTTAGACGATTTAAAAAACACTCTTTTAACCAATAACAAATTAATTTTACAAGCTCCACCTGGGGCTGGGAAAAGTACAGTTGTACCTATATCTCTACTCAAAGAATCATGGCTTGGCGATAAAATTATTATAATGCTAGAACCTCGTCGTGTGGCTGCAAGAATGGTAGCAACTCAAATGGCTAAAACCCTTAATGAAAAAGTTGGACAATCTGTAGGTTATCAAGTAAAAATGGATAGCTGTCACACTAAACAAACAAAAGTTTTAGTTGTAACAGAGGCGATACTTGTTCGTATGCTTCAGTCTAACCAAACACTAGACAATGTAGCGATGATTATCTTTGATGAGTTCCATGAGAGAAGTATCCATACTGATTTATCTTTAGCACTCTCTTTGCAAGTTCAAGAACTTTTACGGGATGATTTGAAGATTTTGATAATGTCTGCTACTTTAAATTCAGAGGAGATTTCAACACTACTAGGTAATGTACCTATAATAACTTCAAAAGGTAAGAGTTACAATGTTGAGAATATATACCTTGATATTAAAACCAAACAACCAGATGCAAGAACTCTAAACCAAACTCTTTTAAATACAACTCTAAAAGCTATTAAAGAAGATAGTGGTGATATTTTAGTTTTTCTAGCAGGGGTTAAAGAGATAAAAGCATTACAAAAATCTCTCTCTAACTCTTCGGCATGTGGAGATATTTTAATTTTACCACTCTACTCTGCTATAAGTAAAAAAGAGCAAGATAAAGCTATACAAAAAGCTGATAAAAGAAAAATTATCTTAAGTACAAACATCGCTCAAACTTCCCTTACAATAGAGGGTGTTAAGGTTGTGATAGATTCAGGCTTAGAAAAGCTATCGAGATATAACTATGCAAACGGCATGAATCATTTAGACTTATCTTTTATCTCAAAAGATTCTGCCATACAAAGAGCTGGACGAGCTGGACGGTTATCTGATGGGAAGTGTTACAGAGTTTGGCATGTGGGAAAGATTTTACAACAATCTACTAAGGCTGAAATTTTAAGATCTGATTTAAGTTCACTTATTTTAGATTTAGCTTTATGGGGAGTTGAAGAGTTTGATGAACTTCGATTTTTAGATATTCCACATGCCAAGATTATTAAAGATACAAAAGAGGTTTTACAAGAGTTAGAGATGCTTGATAGTAACTTTAAAATCACAAAGTTTGGAGAAGATGCTCTTAGTTTAGGAGTTCATCCAAGATTTGCATATATGGTTTTAAAAGCTAATGAGTTAGGGTTTTCTTATGAAGCTTGTCTTTTATCTTCACTTTTAAGTGAGCAAGATATTTTTAAAAACTCAAACAAAGATAGTGATATTTTATCAAGGTTTATCCATCTTTTTGAGAGAGATTTTGATAGTGAGTATATAAACAGATTTAGAGCAAAAGAGATTATAACTCAAGCAGAACTCTTTTACAAAAAACTAAAATCAATTAAAAAAGTATCAAAGAAAAACAGTACGCTTAACCAAGATATGATTTCAATTTTACTACTTTTTGCCTATCCTGATAGACTTGCAAAACAAAGAGTGCAAAATAGTGATAAATATAAACTAAGTAACTCAAAAGGTGCTATTTTAAATGTTGAAGATACTCTTTTTAACCAAGAGTTTTTAGTTGTATCAAATCTAAACGCACATGCCAAGAATTCATATATAAACATGGCACTAAGTATCTCGCTAGAGCAAATTGAGGAGTATTTTTCTAAGTTCTTAATCACTAAAGAATCAATAATCTACAACAAAGAGAATAAAAAGTTTGATATAAGAGAAAACAGATTTTTTTTAGAATTAGAATTATCTTCAAAACCATCCAAGGCATCATCAAAACATAACTACAAAGAGTTGATTTTAGACCTAATAAAAAAAGAGGGTTTAGAACTTTTAACTTGGAGTAAAAAAGCAACTATACTAAAAGACAGAGTTAATTTTGTTCGCTATCATGGGCATAATGAGTTTAAAAACTTTAGTGATGATAACCTACTTGAAACCTTAGATACTTGGCTAGAGCCTTACTTAAATAATATCAGCACTATTAAAGAGTTAGAAGATTTAGATATTTATTCTATACTTTTAGGATTACTCACATGGGAAAATCAACAACTGCTTGACTCTCTCGCTCCTACAAGTGTAAAAGTTCCAAGTAGCTCAAATATCACCATAGATTACTCAGAGTATGAAAAACCAGCTATGAATGTAAAAGTACAAGAGATTTTTGGACTACATGAATCACCAAAAGTTTTAAACAATACTCTAGCACTTAAGATGAACCTACTTAGCCCAGCTATGAGACTTACTCAAACAACATATGATTTAAAAAGTTTTTGGGAAAATTCATATTCAGATGTTAGAAAAGATTTAAGAGATAAGTACAAAAGACACTACTGGCCAGAGAATCCTTACGAGGCTATAGCCACTGCAAAGACTAAAAAGCATATGATGAAAAAGGGGTGATGCCCTTAAATACTCACTTCTTTAATATCTGCAATTTTTAATATACTTTTATATATAGAAGCTACTAAAGATTTTCTGTTATTTTTAACAGCTTCATCTTCAGCATTTACCATTACATTATCAAAGAAACTATCAAGTTCTGGTTTTAATCCTAAAAGTGCATCAAGTTCTAACTCGTAGCTTTCATATCCACATGCCGTAACTTCATTGTATCTTTCATATAAAACTTTTTCTGCTTCTTCTTGTAAAAGAGTTTCATTTACTCCAAGCCCTTTAGATAAGTCAATATCTTTAGTAATATTTGCAACTCTTTTAAATGTTGAAGAGTATTCTGAAAAACCTTCAGAGTTTACAATATTATTTAGTGCTTGAATCTTTTTGCTAAGTGCTAAAAGTTCTCTTTCACCTGAAGCTAAAACGGCTTCTATTACAGATGGATTTACACCTTTAAAATACTGTTTAACTCTCTCTAAAAAGAAACTTTCTAGTTTTTGCATATCTATATTTTCATATCCTAAAGCCAACTCTTTTAATTTCTCTAAAACATCAAACTCAAAATTATGCTCTGCTGTAATTCTAACAAGTCCATTAACTGCACGACGAAGTGCAAATGGATCACGAGAACCAGTAGGGATTTGATTTATGCTAAATAGTGCAAGTAAAGTATCAAGCTTCAAACTCATAGCAACGATAGCAGATAAAGGAGTTGATGGAAGTTCACTATCTTCACCATCTGGAAGATACTGTTCAGTTATCGCAGTAGCTACCTCTTGGTTTTCTCCACCAGCTATTGCATAATAACCACCCATAAGCCCTTGAAGTTCAGTAAATTCATAAACCATCTCACTCATCAAATCAGCTTTTGCTAAAGTTATAGCCTTGTTTAAATCATCTCTACTGGCATGTGGAGTATAAGTATCAAAAAGAATATTTGCAATTTTTGTCTCTCTTGCAATTTTATCTGCAACAGTTCCTAAACCTTTAAAGAAAGCAACTTTTTCAAGTCCAGCAGTGCTTAGTCCATTTTTCAAATCATTATCATAAAAGAAAAGTCCATCTGCTAAACGAGGTCTTAAAACCTTTTCATTTCCCTCTATTACAAGTGAAAAATCATCAGTTAAAGCATTTGATACAACACAAAATTTATTGATAAGTTTTCCATCTTTAAAAACTGGAAAATATCTTTGATGCTCTTTCATAGAAGTGATAATAACCTCAGGAGGAAGTCTTAAAAACTCCTCATCAAATGAGCCTAAAAGTGCAGTTGGATTTTCAGTTATCGCCACAATCTCTTCAAGTAACTCTTCATCAATTTCAATATTTACACCATTACTACTTTCTAATTCTTTAAATTGTTTTAAGATTTTTTCTCGTCTTTCATCTTGAAAAAGAATAACTCCACCAGCTTTTAAAGTATAAAAATAATCTTGAGTTCCAATAAGTTCTTTGGCTTCAAATGAATCTATTCTATGAGTATGTGTAATCATTTTTGATTTTACACCAAAAAGTTCCACATCTACTAACTCACTAGCAAACAAAACATTTACCCATCTAATAGGTCGAATAAAACTATCTTGACGCTCTCCCCATCTCATAGATTTTCCAAAATTAAGAGATTTTATCCAGCTATTTATAATATTATTTAATAAATCAGTAGTTTTTTTACCTTTTATCTCTTTTTTAAAATAAAGTACTTCTTTACCAGATTTTGTCGCCGTTGTAATCTCTTCTAATGAAACTCCACATTTTTTAGCAAATCCTTCAGCAGCTTTTGTTGGCACACCATCTTTATATGCAACACTAAGAGGAGCACCAAATAGTTCTTCAACACTATCTGCTTGAGAACTTGGAAACTCTCTATGCCAAATAACTAAACGACGAGGAGTATAGTAAAATTCAAACTCACAAAGAAGAGAGTTTTTTTCTAAAATATCAGCATACTTTTTCTCAATATTTTTCAACTCTTTTAAAAGTGGAACTGCTGGAAGCTCTTCAACACCGATTTCAATTAGTAGTGGATTTAACATATTTGGACTCTTTATATTTAATTATTGCGATTCTACCTCTTTTTTTGTTAAAAGTTAATAAATATGATATTTTAAACAATTCTTAAACAAGATAAATATTATCCTCTTTATGTTTAACTAAAAGTTTTTCAAGTTACAATACCGTTATAAATTAAAAAAACAAAAGGATTCCACATGCCAAAGATTAACAAATATGTTGATATTGATACAGTAGAAAGAGAAGCAAAAAAAGATTTAATCGACCGTCACTCACCATTCATTACAGTTGAGGGTGAAGCTAAAGTTGGCGAGATGCTTAAAATAAATGTTAAAATGGGTAAAGAGTTCACTCACCCAGATGATTTTGATCACTACATCGAAAGCATTACACTTTTTAATGGTGAAACTAAACTAGCAATGACAACTTTTGTTCCTGGTACTCTTGGAAACGAGAAGTCACATGCCGAAGTAACTTTTAATATCAGACCAATGGGTAAAAAACTTAATCTTGTTGCTCATGGTTATTGTACAAAGCACGGAATTTGGGAGTCAACTGCCGTAGAAGTAGTAGTAGCTCAGTAATCATAAACCTTATAATTAAGAGTTTTAAAACTCTTAATTATATCATCTAGGTTCTAATGCACTCTCATTAAAATACTTTCATCCTCTACTCTGCTATATGATGCCTTTTTTGTTTCTTCTAAAATATTGTATAAAACATCACAAACCTTTTTAGGCGTGGATAATATATCAAAAGTATTTATAGCAATACAACTAGTTGTATTATTAAAATGCCTATCAAGATAAAAAATAAGATTTTGTGCAGCTTTAACAGAATCACATGGTCTAGTAAATGTAAAATTAATAAAATAATGATTTTCATCTATCTCAATCAAATGATCTGATATTCTAACAAATGAACCCAATTCATTTAAACTCAATACCCCTTCGTAATAAAGAATAGCAAAAGTAAATTTAGACTTATACCTTTTAGAAACATAGTGAGATTTTTTTATCTCAATATTAATTCTATTAAAAATTTTATCTT
>JAGGWE010000079.1 GCA_021157665.1 Sulfurimonas sp. | reverse complement strand
TCGCATCCGAAAAATTAAACTATCGTTTTAGTCCTATAAGAGTTTCAAGAAGCTGATCTGAAGTGGTAATAGTTTTACCATTTGCTTGGAAACCTCTTTGGATAATGATTAACTGAGTTAAGGCACGAGACAAATCAACATTTGAGGCTTCGAGTGCTGATGATTGGATAAACCCACGACCAGCAGTTGCTGCAGTACCAATAATAGGATCACCTGAGTTGGCAGTTTGAATATAAACACTTCCACCTTCAGTTGAAAGACCCTCATTGTTTGTAAACTTAGCCATAGCGATTTGTGCTAAACCAAATGAACGACCGTTTGAGAATGAACCAACTAAAGTACCAGATTGATCAATTCTAATACCAACTAAATCTCCACCAGTAAAACCATCTTGTGAAATTCCTGATGTTGAAGATCTATTATCAAAGCTTGTCATCCCATCAAAAGCATTTGCTGTACCAAAACTAAGATTAACTTGTTGATCTGGTGCTGAACCATTATTACCACTAAACGAGATATTTGGAGGATTATATGTTGCTAAAGAACCATCATTATTAAATCTGATTGAACCTTGTTTTTCATAAGTTGGTGCCGTAGTATCAATAGTTGCAGGTTCTGGAACGGATATAACCATACTCCATGTACTACCAGTTGAAATATCAAGAGCTGTTTTTCTAAACTCCATTCTAAGAGTATGCTTTGAACCAAGTGAATCATAAATATCTATAGAACTAGAGTGTGTTGCTGCATTAAAACTTTGTGAAAATGCCATACCAGCTGTTCCAGCAGGAAGTACAGAGTTCAAAGCTTCCATATTCCTAGTAAATCTAACATTTTCAGTTATTCCAGCACCACTAAATGCTGTTATTTTAAGGTTCATATCAATGCTGTTAACATCAGAATTTTTTATCTCTATCTTCCCTTGATCATTTATGCTAATCTCAATACCCACAGCCCCATCAGCAATAGCTTGATCTTCCATAGCTTTTCGTAAATCTGCAATTGATTTAAACTGTTTATTATCATTAATAGCTACGGTTGCACTTGCTGAGTTATATGTATACTTCCAAGCAGTTATATCTTCATCACCAGCAGTAAAACCACTATTAGCACTTACACTAGCTATTTCAATATTATGTGATGCACTAGTGCTACCATTTGTATTTACTAATGTTATTGTATCATCACTGTTTACAGTAGCTACTATACCTGTTATTGCAGATTTAGCATTTATTGCAGAAGCTTCAATAGCTGCATTTTGTGCTCCTGAATTTCCGTCTAAAAAAGTAAAAGTGATGCTCTCAGTAGATCCATCATCTAGTGTAAATTCAATAGATTCATTTGAATCAGCAGTAGTAGCAGGAACTGCCGTAGAAACAACTTCAGAACTCAGAAAAGACATCCATATACCCTGTCCAGTTTGAAGAGAAAATGCTTCTCCTACCTCATTAAACATCACCCCAACATCACCAGCAGATATTGGATTACCATTTGAATCTACTGCGGCTGGTTGTATATTTGTCGCACCTGATGCCACCGTATATGCCGGAGAATAGCTCTCAACAAGAGGACCAGAATTTAAATTTGCTTTTAAAACAACCTCTTGACTTGCTTGTGCAGGAGTTGTTAATCCTGGAGGAATATTTATATTTGTAATTGGTGCGGTTGAATCAACTTTACCAGTTTCTGGGTCTCTTAACCAACCTTGAGTGATAAAACCATTGTTATCAACAAAATTTCCACCTGCATCAAATTTAAAATCCCCTGCACGAGTATATTTGTATGTATTACCACCGTCTGGAGAGATTATAAAAAATCCATCACCTTGAATTGCTACATCTGTATTTTTATCAGAGTTTTGTACCGAACCTTGTGAAAAAATTCTTGTCATTGAACTTACAGTAGAACCGAGTCCAACTTGAACAGCATTTTTACCACCTAATGCACCTTGAGGAGCAGTAGCAATAGCTTTTGTTTGAGCTAAAAGATCCGAGAAGTTAGCACGAGAATATTTAAAACCTATTGTATTAACATTTGCAATATTATTTGCTTCTACATCCATCGCCACTTGGTGCGATTGTAGTCCGGATACACCGGAGAAAAGTGATTTTAACATAATAAATCCTTTAGTGACTATCTTAAAAAAATAGTATTAGTAAAGAATAAATAGCATTTAGTGTTCCAAGTTTTATGCGTCCATATTTAGTGCTTTTTGCATCATTTCATCAGCAGTTGTGATAGATTTTGAATTTGCATCAAAAGATCTTTGAAGTATAATAAGTTCCGTCATTCCATAAGTAATATCAATATTCGAACCCTCAAGTTTAAAATTAACAATATCGCTACCTATAATATTTTGACCCGTAGCATCTTTATAAAAAATTGCTTCTCCACTATTTGAACCCTGTGCAAATTTAGTTCCATTTAAACGCTCTAAACCTTGATCATTTTGAAAATGATATATTGCAATCTTTCCAACGATACTTTGAATCCCATTTGTAAAGGTTGCAATAATTTCTGCATTTTTATTAATAGCATAACCTTCTAAGTC
>JAGGWE010000159.1 GCA_021157665.1 Sulfurimonas sp. | reverse complement strand
TGTCAAGCGAACTCCAAAACTAGGCAGGTAAAATCCAAAAAATGTTACACTTTGAAACTTAAACCAACTACGATTTCAACCTAATTTTCATTAGGATTTTGAGTTAAATCCTCCTTAGTCTTAAATATATCTGAGTCGATTAAACCTGATTCTTGTTTCTCTTTTAACCTATAACTATCTCCTTGAATATTGATAATATGGCTATGGTGTAATACTCTATCAAGTATAGCTGTAGTGACAACTTTATCATTTGCAAATATTGTTGTCCATTTACTAAAAACTAGATTTGAAGTCAATATTGTAGAACCTCTCTCATATCTTTTTGATATGATTTGAAAGAAGTGGTTAGCCTCTTCTTTGGACATATTGAAATAACCTATCTCATCAATAACTAACACCGATGGCATAATGATAGTTTTTAAAAAGCTATCATATCTTTTCTCTCTTTTAGCCTTAGAAGCAGTTGCTAAAAGATCAGCTAGAGATGTGAACTTAACTTTAAATCTATTCTCAACCGCTTTGTACGCAAGTGCTATCGCTAGATGAGTCTTACCTACGCCAGACTCTCCTAAAAGTATGATGTTTTCATTTCTCTTGATGAACTCTAGTGAAGCTAGTTCATCTATCTGCTTAGAATTAACTCCAACTGTAAAGTTATAGTCGAATTGTTCTAATGTTTTTATTGCAGGAAATCCTGCAAACTTTGTAAGAGTAGTTTTAACTCTAACAAGTTTAGCACTGCTCTCAAGCTGTAATATCTCATTTAAAAATTGCACATAAGTCCAACTCTCCTTAGCAGCAGTGGTAGCAACTGTATGATATTCTTCTATAGTTGTAGGCAGTTTTAACTCAGCACAAAGTTTTACAATATTATCATTTAACTCCATACTAAAGCTCCTGCGTTCTCAATCGCTGGTATTATTGTTATTAGCGTGGCAGGTATTAAGCTATCGTAACTTTGCAAGTCCCTATTTGGTATAGCTATAAGGTTTGCAGGTCTATTATTGACTATATACCCATGTTTGAGTATATTATCTACTACTATCTTTGGATGGATTCCATTATAAGGTTTAGGTTGAGGCAACAAGTGAGGTTGTTCCTCAACTAAGAGTTTAAAAGGTTGTTGTAAGGTTGTGCTGTGAATTCGTTTATTAGCGCGATTATCCAACCATTTTAGTACTTCTGCATTAGCGTTCTCTAGATTTAACTTATAGTTTCTCATAGCTAATTTTACTTTTAAACCGTTATGAAAGCTATATCTCAAGTAGTGATTAAATCTCTCTACTTTGCCCTTGGTCTTTGGAGTATATGGCTTACAAACCTTTATCTTGAAACCACAATGCTTAGCAAAGTCTTCAAAGAGTGGATTTAGTTTATGCTTGCCATAGCCATATTCGTTTCTCTTTATAATTACTGTCTTCATATTATCATAAAGCCCCTCTTTAGGTACACCACCAAAGTATTTAAAGGCATTTAAGTGGCACTCTATTAGAGTCTCTACTTTTTCATCTGTGACATATTGAACATAGGAAACCCTACTATAACCCATAGTAGCTACAAATGCCGACAATCCATCTTTAGGAAACTCTATCCAATCTACTTGAAACTGTTTACCTGCATCTGTTTCAAATCTAACAAGTTCATCTTCATCTTTTGCTCGTTGGCGAAGTTCATGTCGCTGCATCATCTGCTGCAGCCATCTCAAGCTTCCTTGGTATCCCATAGCTTGAATATCTTGGAAAATTACAGTTGTTGGAATATGAACTTTCTCTTTCTCAGCAGTATCTAGCATCTTTGCAATATGTGGTAAATACTCATCTACTGTAGTCTCTACCGGTGTTTTATCTATTACTGGAACATATCCATCAGGTTTTAGAGCATATCTTCTGACAGTCTCTCTGCTAATACCTAACTTTCTAGCAATAGCACTCTTGCTCATACCCTCTTTTAGGAACTTTTTAATCATTTTTACATCACCTTTTTTTAACATTTAGTCTCCATATTTCTTAAAAATGAAGTTTAGCTAAATTAGTTTACTTCTTTAAGGTTTAAAATTTAAAAATGAGTTCCAAATCTCAAACTTACCTGCCTAGTTTAGCAGTTCGTTTGACACCAATGACTACTATAATTTAATTCCCCATCTAAATCAACTTCCTTTTGTATTAAAGTTGTTGTTTTGTGACATTCATTACATATAACGAGTTCTTCGCACCATCTTGGATAAGAATTATTGTAAAATGATTTTGATGCCGTTTGAAATACCCAAGGATTTTTCTTAGAAGGCTGTAAGCAAGATTTTTTGTTACGATAACATATCGGACATAACCAGTCACTATCTAATCTATTCCAAAACTTACCGTTAAGGTTTGACATATGTTGAATTTCCCCGTCAGTTGGGATTTTATGATTCAATTTTCTTGATTCTTTTCTCCATTTATCCATTTTTCCTGAATATACAACTGTTTTATAAAGTAGGGTTTCAGTTTCATATTTGCATATATTTTTTAATCCTTGCAATTCAAAGTAATGATTTGCTTTTCTTCTAGTATGAACAGATGTCTCGTCTGAAGGTTGATACCAATGAGCATTCTCCGCAGCTATATTTGCAATGTTGTCTACAAGTTTTAACCTTGTATTAAAAGTCTCTTGCTGTTTTATCCATAGTTCTTTTGCAATGTCTTCATCTATCTCATGCTCAAGATTATTTTTTACAATAATAAATTTTGAAATTTCTAATGGAGAGAAAGAAAAGTCTTTATGTGCTTGAACAATTTTTTTAGCTTGTTTATCAGCAGAGTTACAATCTGAGCAAATCACTGTTTTATCATATGAAGCTAAGGCGTAAGAAAGTCTTTCCACAAACTTTTGTGCTGTTAAATCAGCAACTATATTTTCTTTAGAAGCGGAGATTATATCAAATCTTTTTTTTGCTAAGTCAGATATATGATCATGATGTTCATGAAGTTGACCAGATAAATCGCCATGTTTATTTATTTTTAATAATTCTGGTTTCTTTCTTTCACAAACTGGACATTTCCATGTAGTAGGAGTGCACACCCACCATCTGTCAAAATGTACACCTTTTGCATTAAATTGTTTTTTTAACTCATCTGTTAGATTTGAATATTCACTATCAAGCCCAACTAAATTATCCTTCTTCAGAAATTCATACAGTTCTTCTTTTGATGTAAAACTATTAATTCCATACACATTTATCCTTTGTAATACAACTCTTTATTCAATCAACACTATATCACAATTAATCAGAATAGAACAAAGCAAGGAACACTAAAAATGTCCCTTCAAAATAGAAAAAATAGCTAAATCTTTAAAATTCCATGACAAAATGCAATATTTTTAAAGAATTTTAATTTTTTACTATATTATCCTTAAAGAAAAAGTGTCCTTTTAATAGGAAATATGCCGTTATTTGGACAGAGTGTCTGTTATTTGTTAAATAATGGGTTAAAAGGACATAATGTCCCTTAAGTGAGAGGTTTTAGTTTTTTTGAAGATTACGGGTAGATTGTTGAGGTTATAATTTAAAGAGTATGTATCTTATAGATACATAAACTGTGAAAGTAGTATGATGATGATAACCAAGTAAAATGGGAAGATATGGCTTTTAAATACCCAAGGGTTTATACCGAATAGTTTTTGGTTTATGCCTCTTGCACCTAGCCATAAAGCGAAAAATGCTTTTATGCTTAGTATGATTTGAAAAGTGCTCATGCCACTCTCTTCTATCTCTCCAAAAAGTTGAGAAATTAAAAATAGTCCACTTGCTACTGCAACCATTAGAGCGTAAGGTACAACTTTTCTAACATGCATCATGATGGCTTCTCTGGCTTTTGCAGCTTCTTCTTCGTTGAGAGTCTGTTTCATTTTTGCTAAAAATAGATTATCAACAAAGAGGAATCCACCATAGATAAAAACTGAAAATATGTGAATAGTATGTATGAATGTATAAGTGATTTGAGAGCCTTTTTTAAAATTTTGGAATAATAGCATGTTTTAACGCTAAAAGTGTTAAAATTTAATAGAGTAATGGAGGTTTGTTATGCAAAAAATTAATTGTGATGTTTTAATTATTGGTGGTGGTCCTGCTGGTGGGGTTTGTGCAGTTACTGCAAGAATGAATAATCCTGAAAAAGAAGTTATAGTTATAAAAGAGTGTGCCAAACAACTTATTCCATGCTCTATCCCTTATATCTTTGGTAAAACTTTAGGCAGTGTAGAGAATGGTCTTGCACCTGCTGGACTTCCTAAAGAGTTGGGTATTTCTGGTTG
>JAGGWE010000110.1 GCA_021157665.1 Sulfurimonas sp. | reverse complement strand
ATCTTGTTCATTCTGTAAAACAAGCTCTATATTATTACTTTCTAGGCTGTTAGCATATATTCTTTTTAATTTATCTAATAAGCTAGATATTTCAGTTATAGTCATATTTTTATTTGGTTTAAAAAAGTTGCTAAAATCATCAATTGTTTCAGAAAGATGCTTTACTTGATCTAAAACTATTTGCACAAATTCTTCAATATTTTGAGTTGTAATTTTTTCTTCAAGCTCAATGGAAACTTTAATATTATTTGAGCTCATGCCAATTACAGAAAGTGGTTGTCTCCATTGATGTGCAATAAAGCCTACCATTTCTCCAATAGCTGCTTGTTTTGATTGCATTAGCATTATTTTTTCTCTTTCAATTAATTTTTTACTTGTTTTTACAACCATTCTTTTAAATATAATCACAAAAAAGACTAGAAATAAAATAATAGTGATACTGCCAATAAGACTCCACAGCAACCATTTTGGTGTTTCAACTGATTTCTTAAGAGTTAACCATTTTTTTTTAGATTTGTACAAAATTGATTGTTTATTTTTTTTGAACTCTTTTATGTGATTAGTTACTATATTAGCCATATTCTTTCTTGATTGTGAAAAAGCATATCTTAGTGTTGATGGTTTTATTACAATATTTGTTTTTACTATATTATTGCTAAAGGCATGACTTAACTCATAAAAACGGTTTACTATTACAGAATCAACTTGTTTATTTTCTAATAATCTAAAAGCCTCTGCGAAATTTTTTACATTTATGTAGTTTGGAGTTTCTATATTAAATTTTTTGAGTATATCTTTTATTGCAAAGTACTGTATAGAATCTTTTAAAACTGCTATTTTTTTCTTTTTTAAATCAAATATAGATTCTATTTCAACATCTATATGTCTATAAATCACAGACCAGCTAGAGATTACAGGTTCATGAGAAAATAAAAATTTTTTATTCCTTTGGGCTGTAAATGCAACATCAGGCATAATATCTATATTTCCTGTCTCCAACATATTCAAACACTCTGCCCACTCACAGTGAATATAATTCAAGTTCCAAGCAATACGAGCAAAAATTCGCTATAAAGATGGAAAGAAAAATAGCTTTGTAAATACACTAAACGGTTCTTCTTTAGCTGTTGGTAGAACTCTAGTAGCTATCATGGAAAATGGACAGAATGAAGATGGGAGTATAGGTATCCCTGAAGCATTGAAGCCTTATTTAAATATGTAAATAGACAGATTTAACTGCTTATTTAATGTCACTTTTCTGTCTACTATTATTTCATTAAAAATGGTGGGTAAATACTTTTTTCTTTATAGGAAAAAGATATACAAAAGACTAAGTTAATATGCACAAATGAACATATTAATAAGCCTCTTGAAATATATTAAAATTTAATTGACTAATCGTAAACTGAATCCATATCGAATTCATCTTCTTCAAGGTCTGGTAGAGTAGATAAAGAGTCTTTATTTACTTCAGAACCCTTTAAATCATAATTACCTTGTTGATAAAAAGTTTGCTCTTTTGCATATTTTTTTTCTCTTTCCATCTCTATTTGAATCTGTTTCTCAAGTCTCTCTTGTTTTTCTTTATCAGTAGAAACACTATCTGAAGCTAACAAAAGCGAACTAAATATAAGTATAAATGTCATAAAAAAATTCATGAGTACATTCCTTTTTATTATAATAAATATAATTATAACTAAATTTTACTTTATGAAAATTAAAAAAAATTATCTAAATATTTATCTCATTTTTTATAATTTCTGCTAGTTGGCTACACTCTTTGATTTTTTGTGAGTAGTTTAGTTCATCTTTTAATAACACATCTATAAATGTGCTACCAACAATAACTCCATCAGCACCTTTTACTTTATCTCGGGCAGTTTTTGGATTTACCCCAAAACCAACATATACTGGTGTTTGTGTATGATTTTTTATAGAGTTTAAAAATGGTTGTAAATCTTCAGCTTGACCTGAACCAGTAATACCTGTATATGCAACCATATATATAAATTTTTGAGCATTGCGAACAATCTCTTTAATTCTAGCATCACTATCTGTAGGTGCGACAAAACTTATGTTTGATATATCGTTATCTTTAAAAAGTTTACTATATTTTTGTGCTTCTTCATGAGGTAAATCAGGGATAATAAGTCCGTTAATACCAAGTTTTTTGGCATGTGGGATTAATTTATCCATATTTTGTTGGTAAAAGCTGTTGAAATAACCCATCCATAAAGTGTCTATTTTTGGGGCTATCACTTCTGATATTTCAAGTAGATGTTGAAATTTAAACCCAGATTTAAGTGCTTTGTGATTTGCTTTTTCTATTAAAGGTCCATCAGCAACAGGGTCAGAAAAAGGGACACCAAGTTCAAGCGTATCAACTCCACTTTCACCTAATGCTAGGGCTAAATCAATACTAAAAGATTTTTCAGGGTAACCAGAAGTTATAAATGCTACTAAGTTTTTCAATTGTTTTTCTCTTTTTATTATTTTTCTAAATCAGGTATTTTTAGGAGTGCAAATCTTATCTTTGATAAAGGGGCATCTTTTTTTAAATCATCATGCCAAGTGGCAAACATATCACTTATCTCAAGCAACCAGTTTATCGTTTCTTCATTTACAGGCTTTATTTTATTTCTCATTTGTTCTAATTCATCTTCAACAAGTGTTGCTAATCTTAACATAGGCTCTATTTGTAAATATCCAGAAGCAGATTTAATATTATGAAAAACACGAAATAACTCATCTACACATCGAATCTGCATATGGGGTTTAGATAAATCAATAATCATAATTTCCATGCTATCAACCATCATAGAATAGTGGTCTAGAAATTCATCAACTATCTCAAAATCGAAGTTAGCTTCTAAATCACTTCTTATGCCCATAAATTAATTCTCCTATTTAGTGTAATTGTAGCACTTTTTAGTTAAAATTCTTTTTACCAAATATATCAATAGTTAAAATTTATAAAAAGAGTTCTATGATGAAGAAAAAAATGACTATATCCTCGATAAAAAAAGCTAAAGGAGTTACACCTTTAGTTATGATTACTGCTTATGATGCACTTTTTGCTTCATTATTTGAATCAAGTTGTGACATGATTTTAGTTGGAGATAGCTTAAATATGAGTTTTGCTGGTAAAAGTGATACTCTAAGTGCAACAATGGATCAGATGATTTATCATACAAATGCAGTTTGTAATGGTGCGAAAAATAGCTTTGTTGTTTGTGACATGCCATTTGGAACATACACAAATGAAAATAATGCCCTAAAAAATGCAATTAGAGTTTTTCAAGAAACAAGTGCTGATTGTGTTAAGATAGAGGGTGGAATCGATAAATCCAATATCGTTAAACATCTTACATCAAATGGTATAGCTGTTTGTGGTCACATAGGTTTACTTCCACAGTCGGTTAGAAGTGAAGGTGGATATAAGGTAAAAGGTAAAACAAGTGCAGAATGCTTATCTCTTATAGAAGATGCTAGAACAATAGAAGATGCTGGTGCTTTTTGTATGGTTATAGAAGGTGTTAGGGCTGAAGTTGCGACAGAGGTTGCAAATAGTGTTGATATTCCAGTTATTGGGATAGGTGCTGGTTGTGATGTAGATGGACAAGTTTTAGTTTTCTCAGATATGCTAGGACTTTTTGAAGAGTTTACACCTAAGTTTGTAAAAAAATATATTGATGGGGCATCATTGGTTAGAGAAGCTGTTAAAGATTATTCTGATGAAGTTAAAAAAAGAGAATTTCCTCAAGAAATTCATACATATTAGTAGTAAAAAATGATGGATAGAATAGTAGAGATAGAAAAGTTTGATGCAGAGGAAATAAGTGTAGAAAAAACTCTTCGTCCTGATGCTTGGAGTGAATATATAGGTCAAGAACAAATCAAAAAAAATCTAGGTGTTTTTATCGAAGCTAGTAAAAAAAGAGCTGAAGCACTTGATCATGTTTTATTTTTTGGACCTCCTGGACTTGGAAAGACTACCTTAGCTTTAATTATTGCTAATGAGATGAATGCAAATATCAAAGTAACAGCTGCTCCAATGATAGAGAAAAGTGGGGATTTAGCTGCGATTTTAACAAATTTAGAAGAGGGAGATATACTTTTTATAGATGAGATTCACCGTCTTTCACCTGCCGTTGAAGAGATTCTTTACTCATCTATGGAAGATTTTAGAATAGATATTATCATAGGTAGTGGACCAGCAGCTCAAACTGTTAAGATAGATTTGCCAAGATTTACTCTTATTGGTGCTACAACTCGCGCAGGAATGCTCTCAAATCCACTTAGAGATAGATTTGGTATGAGTTTTAGAATGCAATTTTATAACTCTTTAGAGTTGGCAAAGATTATAGCCCAAGCATCTACAAAGCTTGATAAAGAGATAATTTATGAAGCTTCACTTGAGATAGCTAAGAGAAGTCGTGGAACACCTCGTATAGCTTTGCGTCTTCTTCGTAGAGTAAGAGATTTTGCTGAGGTTGCAGAAGAGTTTGATATAAATCATGCTAGAACGAAATATGCTTTAGATGAATTAGGTATTAATTCTCATGGGTTTGATGAGATGGATTTAAGACTTTTAAATCTTTTAGTTTCTGCTAATGGTAGAGCGATGGGGCTTAGTACAATTGCTGCTTCATTAAGTGAAGATGAGGGAACAGTTGAAGATGTATTAGAGCCTTATCTTATAGCAAATGGTTATCTTGAGAGAACAGCAAAGGGTAGAAGGGCTACTAGAATGACTTATGATGTTTTAAATATTTCAATACCCTTGGATGATGGAGGTCTTTTTTCGTGAAGCCACAATTTTTTGTAGCAATACTCTTTGCCACATCACTTTACTGGATGTATCTACTTTATACTCCATTTATTTTAAGTATAACTATCGCAGCACTTTTAGCAATCTCAACATCAAATATTCAGGATTTTTTTGAAAATATTTTTAAGTCTAAATTTTTAGCTGCACTTATTTCAAGCTTTCTTTTAGCTATTTTGTTCTTCGCACCGCTAGGTTATTTTTTAGCAACCTTAACTATACAGTTAAACTCGCTAGACCCAGAGGTTTTTGTTAAGATAGAGATGTATATCAATAACTTTATTCAAAGTCCACCAGAATATTTAAATTTTGTTACTCCGTATATAAATGATGCGATTGAAGATATAAATATAAACTCTTTAACCACTTCTGCCTTTGGATTAACAGCAAAAATAGGGGCTTTTAGTGCAGGTTTTTTAAAAAATGCGTTTCTTATAATAATCTTTTACTTTTTTGCACAATATAATGGTTCGTATATCGTTGATTTTTTAAAAAGAGTTATCCAAATGTCTGTTGATGAGACAACACTTTTAGCAAAAGAACTTTCAGCTGTTATGAGTGTTGTTTTTTATTCAATTATCGTAACTGCAATGTTTGAAGGAATTTTATTTGGTGTGGCAATCTCATTTATGGGTTATAATGGACTTCTTTTTGGAATAATGTATGGATTTTCTTCACTTGTTCCTGTTATTGGTGGAGTTATTATGTGGTTACCTTTTATGATTTATGAGTTTGCAGTTGGAAATACTGCAAATGCTATTTTTATAGCTCTTTATTCTATCGTGGTTATATCTATAATAGCAGATACATTTATAAAACCATTAATCATAAAAGAGATTAACAAAAGACTCTTAAAAGATGATGATACAAGAATGAATGAGTTAGTTATCTTTTTTGCAATTATCGCTGGACTAGCTACTTTTGGTTTTTGGGGGATGATTTTAGGACCTGCGATTACTGCATTTTTCCTAACGATTTTAAAGCTTTTTGAGGCTAGAAGCGAAGAGTGTAAAACTTAAGAGATTTATTTTTTGTAAATCTCTGGATGGTCATTTTTAAATCTTCTATGTAACCAAAACCAAAATTTTGGTTCTTTTTTTATTAAATCACCTAACCAATCAGCTTGAAGTTGAGTAGCCTTAAGTATATCATCATCGACATCATCTGTTTTTGGGACTTTTATCTCATCAAAAAGCATGAGTGTGTAGTTGTCCTCATCATCTGTTCTTATCGTTACTGGAATGATAGCCGCATTAAATTTTCTAGCTAAAAATGCTGGTGTTGAGGTTTGACGAAGGGTTTTACCCATAAAATTAATGATAACTCCCTCTTTTTTGTTGATATTTGTATCGATTAAAAGTCCACATGCCAAACCTTTTTTTAGATTTCTCACAAGTGGTTTTACAACATTACTTTTTTCCATAGAGATATTTCCAAAAGAGTCCCGAGCCTCTAGTAACCACTCTTGATAAACCTGATTTTTCATTTTTTTATAAACTGCTATAAGTGGTTCGATAAAAGCACCGATAGAAGCACCACCTAACTCCCAAGAACTATAATGAGTTGTAACATAAATAACAGCTCGACCCTCAGCATGAACTTTCTGGACAGCTTCTATATTTTGTATTGTGATTTTCTTTTGTAAATCCTCTTTTGACATATGTCTAAGTTCCATCGCATGTAGAAAATTAAAAGAGAGATTTTTAAAAGCATACTTTGTAATTTTATCTTTTTCATCTTCACTCATTTTATTGTTAAACAAAAAATCTAAGTTTTGATGTGAAACTTTTTTATATCTGCTTGAAGTATAGTAGCCGATATTTGCAAGTAATGAAAAAAAAAACTTTCTCCATGAACTTGGTAATATCATTAAAAACTTTTCTAAGAGTAAAAATAATTTAAATCCCATTGTTTAATAACTCCTTCGCTTTTTCAAGAATTGTTTCAACTTTTATCTCTTTTATTGAAAAATCGTTTTTATCAATTTTAAAGATATTTACCTCTGAGGGTGATTTAATCCCAATATTTTTAGGAGTTTCATAAATCATTCTAGTTGTAGTTGGTCCAAAAAGTGTGATAGATGGTATATTTTGAGCCCATGCCATATGGGTTGGACCAGTATCGTTCCCGATAAGTAAATCACAAGAACCTATAAATGAAACAAGTTCAACTAGGGATAATTTTGGAGCAAGTGTTGCATACTCTGAATTTTCACAAATCCACATGCCATCTTTTTTTTCAGCCTCATCACCCCAAATGATTAAGCAGTTTTGTTTTAGTTCATCACAAAGTTTTACTATAT
>JAGGWE010000148.1 GCA_021157665.1 Sulfurimonas sp. | reverse complement strand
GTTACAGCCTCTCAACCAATCTTTGATGAAAAGGGTAATATAAAATATGTAGCATGTTTAGATATGCCACTAGATGAAGTTATAAAAATATCTCATCAAAATAAATCAGATAAATTTTTTACACAACTATTTAAGTTTTCTTATGGGATGTTTGCTTTTGCTTTAATCGCAGTAGCTTTATTGCTTTTTGCTCATGGTATAAAAAGTTTTTTTGAAAATGATATAATATTTTCACATTTAATAATAGATGATATGTTTAAAGCGACAATCCTTTTAACCCTTTCCTTAGCAATATTTGATTTAGCAAAAACACTAATTGAAGAAGAGATATTAGGAAGGCATAAAGAAGCAAATATCTCAGGACCACATAAAACTATGGTTAAGTTTTTAGGATCAATCATCATCGCTTTATCTATTGAAGCTTTGATGTTAGTGTTTAAGTTTGCAATTACAGATCCAGCAAAACTTATGTCAGCTACATATATCATTGGTGGTGTGGCAGTGCTAATTCTTAGTTTAGCAGTTTATATAAAATTTACAAAAGTGAAAAGTGACATATGATAGCAATAGTTGATTACAATATGGGAAATTTAGCAAGTGTAAAAAATGCATTTACTAAACTTGGTGAAGAAACAATAGTGGTTAGTGACCCTCAAAAATTTAAAGATTATGATAAACTAATTCTTCCCGGAGTTGGTGCTTTTGGTGATGCAATGGAGCATTTAAGAGAGCGAAATATGATAGAACCTCTTCAAGAATATGCAAAAAGTGGAAAATATATACTTGGAATCTGTCTTGGTATGCAACTTCTTTTTGACTCAAGCGAAGAGTTTGGAAAACATGAGGGTTTAGGACTAATTAAAGGTGATGTAAAAGCTTTTGATACAAGTAAATTTGAAGAAAAATTAAAAGTTCCACATATGGGTTGGAACAGAATGTTTACAAAAAAGCATCCACTATTTAATAATTTAGATAAGGAACATTATCTTTATTTTGTTCATACTTATCATGTAAATTGTGTAAATGAAGAAGATATTATCGGTAGAACTCATTATGGTTATGAGTTTACATCAGCTGTGGCATGTGGGAATATTTTTGGAATCCAAGCACACCCAGAAAAAAGCCATGAAAATGGACTTAAAATATTAGAAAATTTTATAAAATTATAGGAAAAATTACAATGACTTTATACCCAGCAATAGACTTAAAAGATGGACAAGCAGTTAGACTTACAAAAGGTCTTATGGATAGTGCGAAAATTTACTCAAATGAACCTTATGAACTTGTGAAAAAGTTTGAAGAGATGGGTGCAGAGTGGGTACATTTAGTTGACTTAAATGGTGCTTTTGCAGGTGAGCCTAAAAACTTAGATTCTATCATTAAAATTAGAGAAAATTGTAATGTAAAGTTAGAACTTGGTGGTGGAATTCGTGATGAAGAGACTATTAAAAAGATGCTAGAAATTGGAATTGATAGAATTATTTTAGGTTCAATCGCAGTTAAAAATCCACAATTCGTAAGAGATATGGCTTCAAAATATCCTATCGCAGTTGGAATAGATGCAATAGATGGTTTTGTAGCAGTTGAGGGTTGGGGTGAAGTTAGTTCTATGAAAGCAACAGATTTAGCCAAGGAGTTTGCTGATGCTGGTGTGGAAACAATTATCTGTACAGATGTTGGTAAAGATGGAACGCTAAGTGGTGTAAATGTTGAATTTACATTAGATATCGCAAGAGCAAGTGGAGTTAGTACAATTGCTAGTGGTGGAGTAAAAGATGCAGGTGATATTGAAGCCTTAATTGCTACAAAAGAGATTGATGGTGTGATAATAGGTAAAGCTTATTATGAGGGAACACTAGATTTACCGAAGATGTTTAAACTACTAGATTAATCGGAATATAAACAAAACTTTGCTACCATATGTCAATTAAATTATAAAATATATTAAAAGAAAAGGATTTCAATTGAAATTACTTGTTGTTGATGATAGTTCTACAATGCGTCGTATAATAAAAAACACTCTTGCTCGTCTTGGATATAAAGATATTTTAGAAGGGGCTGACGGTGTTGAAGGCTGGGCTCAAATGGATTCTAATCCAGATATTGATATGTTAATTACTGACTGGAATATGCCCGAAATGAATGGTTTGGAACTTGTTAAAAAAGTTCGTGCGGACAGTAGATTTAAAGATACTCCTATTATCATGGTAACGACTGAGGGTGGTAAAGCTGAAGTAATTACTGCTCTTAAAGCTGGTGTAAATAACTATATTGTTAAGCCATTCACTCCTCAAGTTTTAAAAGAAAAGCTTGCTGCAGTTATGGGTATTTCCGAATAATGCAAGAATACTACTATGAATTAGTAGTTAAAGTTTCATCTCATCTTCCTCTTTTCTCAGACTTTTTATCAGATACTGTTCCTGTAGGTTTTGAAGAGAAAGATGATGGCTTTATTATTAGAAGTGAAGATTCTTTAGAAACTATAGAATGGGGATTAGAACAGTTTTGTGAAGCCTTGCAAAAAGCTTTAAATGAAAGTATTGAACTTGAATGTATTCAAACTAAACAAAAAAATAGTGACTGGGTAGAAGAGTATCAAAACAGCATACAACCATTAGCAATTGATAAATTTTATATCCATCCAACTTGGAGTGAACCAAGTAAAGAACTTATAAATATTGCAATTGATCCTGCTTTAGCATTTGGAACTGGACATCATCCAACCACGGCATCTTCATTAAAAGCAATATCTAAATATGTTGAAAGTGAAGATAACTTGCTAGATGTAGGTTGTGGAAGTGGAATTTTAGGTATTGGAGCGATGAAGCTTGGTGCCAAGGTTGATGCTTGTGATACAGATATAGTTTCTGTTGAGAACTCTATAGTTAATGCAGAATTAAATAATGTAAAATTCCATAATATTTGGGAAGGTTCTTGTTCATTTACAAAAAATAAATATGATATAGTTGTTGCAAATATAGTAGCAGATGTACTTACATTTATTGCAAAAGAATTAAAGTCTGCACTTAAGGATGATGGAATTTTAATATTATCAGGAATTTTAGATAAATATGAAAAAAAAGTTCTAAATTTTTATAAAGATTGTGAAATTATACAAAGAATACCACAAGATGAGTGGGTTACTTTAGTGTTAAAATTAAAATAAAAGAGAAATAAAATATGGCAAATAAAGACTCAAACAATAACGATGATAATAATTTTTTCAATAAAAATCCATTAATAACATTCGCAGTATTTTCAGTAGTGATGATACTTGTTTTTAAAGTTCTTGTTGGAGATGGAGCAGGTATTAATAATGGAATGTCAACTAAAGCTAGTAAAACACAAGCAGTTAGTTATTCTGAATTAAAATCTTTAGTAGCATCTAAGAGTGTATCAAAAGTTGAGATTGGACAAAGTTATATAAAAGCACAATCTACTGATGGATTGAGTATTTATACAACTAGAATAGTTAGAGGTGATACAAAGCTTATTGATGAGTTAGATAAGCAAGGTATAGAGTATAAGGGTTTTAGTGAAACTAACTGGTTTACTGAGATGTTTGGTTGGTTACTACCATTTTTAATTATTATCGGTATTTGGATGTTCTTCGCTGGTAGAATGCAAAAAAGTATGGGTGGTGGAATACTTGGAATGGGCAACTCTAAAAAGATGGTTAGTTCTGAAAAACCAGATACTAAATTTGATGATGTTGCTGGTGTTGAAGAAGCAAAAGAAGAAGTTCAAGAGATTGTTGATTTCTTAAAATATCCAGCTCGTTATGTAGAAATTGGTGCAAAAATTCCTAAAGGTGTTTTACTTGTTGGTGCACCTGGTACAGGTAAAACACTTTTAGCAAAAGCTGTTGCTGGTGAAGCAGAAGTTCCGTTTTTCTCAGTAAGTGGTTCTAGTTTTATTGAGATGTTTGTTGGTGTTGGTGCGGCAAGAGTTCGTGACTTGTTTGAACAAGCTAAAAAAGATGCTCCAAGTATTATTTTTATTGATGAGATTGATGCTATTGGTAAAAGTCGTGCTGCTGGTGGAATGATGGGTGGAAATGATGAGAGAGAACAAACTCTAAATCAACTTCTTGCTGAGATGGATGGTTTTGGAACTAATACTCCTGTAATTATATTAGCTGCTACCAATAGACCAGAAGTTTTAGATGCAGCATTACTTCGTCCAGGGCGTTTTGATAGACAAGTTTTAGTTGATAAACCTGACTTCGAAGGTCGTATTAAAATCCTAAATGTACATATGAAAAGTGTAAAAATGGATAAAGATGTAGAGATAGAAGAGATTGCTAGATTAACAGCTGGTTTAGCTGGTGCAGATTTAGCAAATATCATAAATGAAGCAGCCCTTTTAGCAGGTAGAAAAAGTCAAAAAACTGTTAAGCAAAAAGATTTATTTGAGTCAGTTGAGCGTGCAATTGCTGGACTTGCTAAAAAATCTCGAAGAATCAATCCAAAAGAGAAGAAAATAGTTGCATATCACGAGAGTGGACATGCACTTTTAGCTGAGACTACTGTTGGTGCTAAAAAGGTATCTAAGGTTTCTATCGTTCCTCGTGGTTTAGCCGCTTTAGGATATACTCTTAATAAGCCAGAAGAAGATAGATTTATGATGCAACGACACGAACTTTGGGCAGAGGTAGATGTTCTTCTTGGTGGTCGTGCTGCTGAAGAGGTTTTTATCGGTGAAATCTCAACAGGTGCTGGAAATGACTTGGAAAGAGCAACTGATATTATTAAATCTATGGTTCAAACTTATGGTATGACAGATGTTGCAGGACTAATGGTTTTAGAAAAAAGTAGACAGTCATTCATAGGTGGACAACAACAATCAACTCGTGAGTATAGTGATAAGATGGCTCAAAATATGGATGACTTTATTAAAGAATCACTAAAAGAACATTATGATGGAGTATTAACTCGTTTAGAAGAATACAAAGATGCTATTGAAAATATGGTTGCACTTTTATACAAGAAAGAAAATATTACAGGCGATGAAGTTAGAGAAATTATTACAGATTTTGAAGATAGAAATAATATAGAATCAAAAGTTGAGAATATATCTGATGAAATTGCTCAAGAATTAAAAGAAGATGCTGAGATGGCTAAAGACTAATTAGTCTCTAGTCTCTTTTAGTTGCTTTTGTAAAAGTAACTTATTTAAATCAATATCAAAATTTAAATACTCCGATGTAAAACCACTATCTCCAATAGTTGAAAGTTGAATTGCAGCTCCCTCATTATTTTGTACCTCTAAATATAGTAAACCAAGTGCATACCTGCTCTCTGCAAAAGTGCTATCTTTTCTTTTTGAAAGTTCTAGTAGGGCTATCGCATTTTCAGTGTGTGAAGCGGCTGTTGAAGCAACTGCACCCAAAAATAAAGTATGTGCATCTCTTATTTTTAGTTCATCTATAAGTTGATTATAAAGAGTATATGACTCTTCATAAGCTTTGTCAAATAGTGAAGCGAGAGCAAGAGTACTTGTAAGTTCGTAAGGTTTTTCATTTGTTGATGCGATTACATCTTTTAGCTGTTCTCTTAAAAAATATAATCTACCCATAATTAGGTGTTGTTGTACATACAAATATCTTGTAATATATGGTCCAAAATACAAGTCATTAAATTGTAGTTTTTTATCTTTTAAATATTTAAAAACTTCTTTAGCATACTCTTTATCATTTTTATCATGAAAATTAGCATCAATATACATCATATGTGGAAGGATGTCGTGAGGAAGCATTAGTGCTAGCTTTTGTGCTGATTTTTTTGCAAAATCATGCTTATTTAGATTTAGGGCTATTATAATTTCAAGTGTTAAATATAGAGGTCTCACTTTGTATTGATTATCTAGCCAATCTGCACTTGAAATAATTTTATCTTCACTGATATTTAGAAGAGTTTTATATAATTCTATATCTTCGCTAGGCTCCTCATCTGCTATAGACTCTTTTAATATACTTTTTAGTTTCATGTTTTCTTTGTTAATAAGTTGAGCACTCATAACAGCATAAACACCAGATAAATAATTTTTTGCATCTAAATGGTATGAACGAACAAAGTGCTTATTCGCATCTAACATATTCCCCATTTGAGCGTAAGTAAGTGCTAGATTATAATGAAGAACTGAGTGTTTAGGTTGTATTTTTATTAGTTTTTGTAATTCTAAATTTGCGTCTCTTATATGAAAAGATAGAGCCTTTTTGATAGCCTTTGTTATACCAATATTTACAGTAGAAGAGGATGAACTTTTTGTTAAATAATTCTTTGCTGAAACAATATTATCTATATAAATATTGGCATTACCTTTTCTAATATAACTGATGGTTTGATTTGCATTAAAGATTTTGTATGGTGAAAAATAAAATATTTTATGATAATTAAGTAATTTTGATGTTTTGACTTTTTTTCGATATGCTTTTTGTGCTTTTTTTGAATCAAATAAAGAGTCTTTTAGTGTAACTTTTATCGGATAATGTTTATATACCTCTTGTGGAAACATATCAGTCACATTTCTAATTTCTTTAGCCCCACTACTTACTAAACCAGCTTTTAATTTTATAAAACCAAGAGCTAGCCCCGATTTAACAGGTTCTATATTTTTGAGTATAGAATCTTCAAAATAATGCTGGGCTAAAGTTATATCACCAACTCTTGAATATAAAAGGGCTAAACTAAAACTATCCATATATTCAATATTTTTTTCCATAGCTTCAATAGCTTCATAATTATTATCAAATAATGCGTTAATCTTAGCACTTAGATATTTTTGAGTACTTGGGTACTCTTTGGAAGTTGGATTTTTGAGTGAACTTAGTGCTTCTAAATAGTTCTGATTATAGTAATTTATCAGAGTATAATAATAAGAATATAGTGGAGATTTTAATTCATTTGGAAGATAAGCATAAGCTAAATCAATATAATAATCAAAGCTCTCTTTATCTTCTAAATGTAGAGAACAAACTGCCGCATTTATTGCACTAACACATCTTTTTTCTTGATTGTTTATAGCTTTTTGAAAGGTATTTAATGCAAGTTTATATTGCTCATTTTTTAGCTGAGCAACACCAAGATTATATTGAGAGATAGCTTCACTAAATATTGCTATTTTTTTATATAAAAATAGAGCTTCTTCTTTTGAACCATTGGAATATAAATAGTTTGCTTTTGCAATCATATTTTCTAATTTACTTGGTTCGATAACTTCTTGTCTATTTTCTTGAAGTTTTTCTTCTATACTGTTCATAGAAATTATAGGTTCTTCGTTTGATGACTTCATATAAATCAATGTAGCAATTAATATTATAAATATTAAAGCAATAGCCATCCCACCAAAAATAATTATTTTTTTCTTTTTCTCATTCTCATCATCATCAATTATTTCTATTTCATTAAAATCGTCAAGTTCAGCGGCATCATCATCAGCAATGATAACTATGTCTTCTTCTAGTTCAGCCATCATTTCCCTCAGTTTGATTTTTTATTATTAAGCAAAAACAATACCATAGTTTGCTAAATTTAAAAATTTAAAATATATCCAATTTTATATTCGGTTTTTAAGTATTTGGGATTAGAACGATTATCATTGATTTTTTTGAAATGGTGCGCAGAGGGGGATTTGAACCCCCACACCCTAAAGCACAACGACCTCAACGTTGCGTGTCTACCGTTCCACCACCTGCGCAAAAAAGAAAGTTAAATAAAAAAAGCCCAACTTGTAAAACAAGTTAGGCTTTTGAGGTATATAAAAGTTAAATCTTAAAGATTAACCTAAATATGGGTTAGCATAAAGAGCGATTAATGCGATAACTAGTGCATAAATAACTTGTGCTTCGATCATTGCAAGAGCGATGAACATTGTAGTCAT
>JAGGWE010000065.1 GCA_021157665.1 Sulfurimonas sp. | reverse complement strand
TTAGAAGCTGGTCTTCAAATGAAGATAGATAATCCAGAAGCAAAACTTATAGTTTGTTCAATGGGACCACCATCTTTTGATGTTTCTTTGAAAAAAGCTATCTCGATGGGATATGATGAAGCATATCTTCTAAGTGATAGAAAATTAGGTGGATCAGACACTTATGCAACAGGTTTAGCAATTTCAACTATGATTAAGCATTTAGGCTATGGCAAGGGTTTAAATGAAGATTTTATAATCGTTGCAGGTCGTCAAACAAGTGATGGAGATACAGCACATGTTCCATCTCAAGTTGCAGAAAACTTAGGTATTCCACAAGCTACATTTATTGAAGTAGCAGATTTAAAAGATGGGTATATAACAGCAAAAAGAATTATAGAGGGTGGTTATCAGATGATGAAACTTCCTCTTCCTTGTGCTTTATCTTTCACTCCAACTGGGGTTGATCCAAGAAGACCATCTTTAAGTGGTGCTGTAAAAGCAAGAGGTTCTGAAGTTACAGTATTTAATATTGATGATGTAGGTTTAAGTGATGAAAAAATCGGACTAAGTGGTTCACCAACAATTGTTGCAAAAGTAGCAAATATTACAAGTGAGAGAGCACCTATTAAAATGTGTGAAGGTCACGGTGAATCTGCTTTAATATCATCTCTTATCGATAACATGAAAGCAGGTAAAAATACTCTTGAAGTTAAAGAGAAAAAAGCTGCTAAAGAGAAAAAAAGACCTGAAGGTTTTAAAGATGTAGATTTTAGAAATGGTGCATCTGGGATTTTAACATGGGCAGAAGTTGTAAATGGAAAAATTTCTAGACCATCGTTAGAACTTTTAACACCAGCTAGAACTTTAGCTACTGAGCTTGGAAATGATACTAAGGTTACTACATTAATTATTGGTAAAGACTTAGGTGATTTACCAAAAGAATTAGTAGCACATGGTGCTGATGAAGTAATTGTTATAGATGATGAAAGACTTGAGGAGTATAGAATTCTTCCTTTTGCATCATCATTTGCACAAGTAATTAAAGAAAGAAATCCTGAGATTGCACTTTTTGCAGCAACAACAGCTGGTCGTGAATTAGCTCCAAGAATTGGTGTTAAAACAAATAGTGGAGTTACAGCAGATTGTACAGCTCTTGAGATTGGGGAACATATTGATAGAAAGAAAAAGACAGTATTTGCCCCAATCCTTGAATCAAGAAGACCAACTTATGGTGAATCTAAACTTGCTACAATTTTAGGTTTTGTATGTCCTCAAATTTCAACTGCAAGAGCAGGTACTTTTGAAGTTCCAACTGCAGATGAAAAAAGAGAAGGTATTATCACACCATTTAAACCAAAACTTTCTAAAGATGATTTTGTAACTGAAATCATTGAAACAGTTAGAGGTGAGGGTGGTTTACAAAACTTATTTGAAGCAGATATTATTGTAGCTGGTGGTAGAGGTACTGTTGGTGATGAGATGAAGCTTGTTAAAGACTTAGCAGCTGCTCTTAATGCTCAAGGTATAAATACAGAGTGGGCAGTAAGTCGTCCTGTAGTTGATGAAGGTTTAGCTGAATATGCAAGACAAATTGGACAAACTGGTAAAACAGTAAGACCTAAAGTTTATATTGCAATTGGTGTAAGTGGGGCAGTTCAACATATTGCTGGTATGAAAGAATCTGAAACAATTATCGTTATTAATCATAATGCTAAAGAAACAATTTTTCATAATGCAGATTTTGGAATTGTTGGAGATTATGAAGATATCCTACCTGAGCTTATCGAAAAAGTTAATGGTGGATTTACATTTGGTTTAAAAGATAAATAAAGGAGATTATATGGTAGGCAGAAAAGTAGGTATAGTTGGAGCTGGTTTTGTTGGTGCTACTGCAGCATATAGTTTAACAATGACAGGTGCTTGTCATGAGGTTGTTTTATATGATATAAATGCTGATGTTGCTAAAGGTAAAGCTATTGATATTGGACAATCGACAAGTTATGCACCTAAAGGTACTATTGTTACTGCTGCTGAAGATGCTAGTGATTTAAAAGGTTGTGATATTATAGTTATTACTGCAGGTGTTCCACGAAGAAGTGAAATGACAAGAGCAGACCTACTAATGATAAATGCAAAAATCATGAAAGATGTTGTTGGTAATATTGTAAAATATTCTCCAAATGCAATTATTCTTTGTGTTTCAAATCCACTTGATATTATGACTTATGTTGTTCATAAAATGACTGGTTGGGATAGAAGTAGAATTATTGGTATGGCTGGAGCACTTGATGGTGCTAGAATGGCTTATCAAATTAATCAAACAGTTGGTTATGGTTCAGGACAAATAAGAGCAATGCTTATTGGTGATCATGGTTCAAATATGATTCCAATGCCAGAAATATCAGCTGTTGGTGGAGTTCCTCTTGATCAAATTGTAACTAAAGAAGAGATGGAAGGAATTATTGCTAGAACTAAAGATGGTGGAGCAGAGATAGTTAAACATCTTGGTACTTCAGCATACTATGCACCAGGTCGTGCAATTTCTGTGATGGTTGAAGCTATGCTTGACGACAGCAGAATTGTTATGCCATCTTCTGTTATGCTTGATGGTGAATATGGATATAAAGATATTACAGTTGGTGTACCAGTTGTTCTTGGTGCTAAAGGGGTTGAAGAGATAATTGAACTTGATTTAGACGAAGAAACAAAAGCAAAATTTCAAGTCTCTGTTGATTCAATTCAAGAGGGGATAGATATTCTTAACGAAAACGGCTTTTTTGAGTAAAAACTACACCTTTTGGTGTAGTTACAATTCCCCCCTTTGAGTAAAATTTACACAGTTTTTTATATGTTTAAAAATAAATATCTATAATGATTAGTATTATTAAAAGAGTGCTAGAATATAAGCAAATATACTTTATTGTAGATATTTAAATCAATCCCTATTTAAAAAGGAATTATATATGCGTGAAATCGCTTACGAAGAGATAGTTAAGAATGTTAGGGATATTATTGTTTATTCTGCATCTAATTTACCTGAAGATGCATTAAATGCGATGAAAGAAGCTTACAAAAATGAAAAAAGTCCTGTAAGTAGAGAGGTTCTAAAACAACTTCTTGAAAATGCAGATATTGCAAGTTCTGAGGCTCGTCCATTATGTCAAGATACTGGCTTAGCAGTTTTCTTTGTGAAAATTGGAGCTGATGTTAAAGTTGTTGGCGGTCTTTTAACAGCTGCTATTAATGAAGGTACAGAAAAAGGTTACATTGAGGGTTACTTAAGAGCTTCCACATGCCATCCTTTTTCAAGATTAAACAATAAAGACACCGTTGGTTATAACCTTCCTGCAATTATCCATTTAGATATTGTTGAAGGTGATAAAATTTATATCGAATACGCTGCAAAAGGTGGTGGAAGCGAAAATGTTTCTCGTGCAAAAGTTTTCCCTCCAGCTGCTGGAAAGCAAGGTGTAATTGACTATGTAAGAGAGTGTATCTCCGATGCTGGTCCAAACCCTTGTCCTCCACTTACTGTTGGTGTTGGAATTGGTGGAACATTTGAAAAGGCTGTAATATCTTCAAAACATGCACTTTTTAGAAATATTGGTTCAGTAAATGAAGACCCAGAGATGGCTGAAATGGAAGCTGAAATAAAAGTAGAGTTAAATAAACTTGGAATTGGAACTATGGGTATGGGTGGAACTGAGACTGTTTTAGCTGTTCATATTGAAGCAAATCCTTGTCATATCGCTTCTTTACCAGTTTCTGTTAATGTTCAGTGTCATAGTTCAAGACACACACACATCACAATATAAAGGAAAATAATGAGTAAAACATATTATTTAACAACTCCACTTAGTGATGAAACTGTTTCAAAACTAGAAAGTGGTGACATTGTTTATTTAAACGGTACTATCTATACAGCTCGTGATGCTGCTCACAAAAGGTTAGTTGATTTACTTGATGAGGGTAAAGAACTTCCTTTTGATATAAAAGGTGCTGTAATATATTTCGTTGGACCAACACCACCAAAACCTGGTGATCCAATTGGTAGTGCTGGACCAACCACATCTTACCGTATGGATTCATACTCTCCTCGCTTAATTGCTGAAGGCTTAAAAGGTATGATAGGTAAGGGTAAAAGAGATAAAGGTGTTACTGATGCATGTCAGGAATATAAAGCTGTATATTTTGGTGCAACAGGGGGAGCAGGTGCTTTACTTGGTAAAAAAATTAAAAGTGCTGAGATTATCGCTTATCCAGAATTAGGTCCAGAAGCTGTTAGAAAACTTGAAGTAGTTGACTTTCCAGTAACAGTAATTAATGATACATATGGAGAGGATTTATATAAAATAGGTCGTGCTCAATATGAAGTCAAATAGTAGCGAAGTTATATAGCTTCCAACTTAAAACAAGGAGAATAAATGAATATACATGAATATCAAGCAAAACAAATTTTTGCTAAATATGGTGTACCAGTACCTAAAGGTATTATGGTTGAAAGCGTTGATGCTGCTGT
>JAGGWE010000040.1 GCA_021157665.1 Sulfurimonas sp. | reverse complement strand
GTATAAACAACAACTAAGTTTTTATTATCAGTTAAAGTAGATGAATATCCACTAAGAGTAAAAATAGAAATAAGTAATATATTTATTATAAATTTCATAATTAAAACCCTTATTTTAGATTATTCAATTAACTCATTAACTATATCTTCTATCATCTGTTGAGCCTCTCGTAGTGGTTTAACTACCTCTTGTTCATCAATATCTAAAGTACTTATCCAATTATCAACACCTAAAAAACCTAAATGTATTTTATCTTCATCTTTTTTCTTATACATATAAAATGAACACGGAGCATAAGCACCAGCTTCAGGATGTTTCTCTGAGGCTGGATAGATTACATCAAATTTACAAATAGAGTAAGTATCATAAAAGTCATAAACATCATAACCTGCCTCATCAAATAACTCCTCTTTCAAGTTTGAAAAATTTGGAAACATAAATCCAATCGGCTCTAATTCACCCTCAAATTCTGCTTGAAAATCCTCTTTATACTCTTCAATATCAGTTACCTCTTCCATATCTATATCTGCTTCAAAATTGATTGCAAATGACTTTTTAGGGTTTTTATCACTAAAAGATGACTTTTTTAAACTCCCTTTTGGCATAGCCTTTTTAAGTGCCTTAGTAATCATATCTGCATATGCAACTAAATCGGGGTCTTTTATCGAAATATCACCAGCTCTTGCCATACCAGCTAAGGTTAAAGTGGCCATATTCATACTATCTTTATCCGACCAAATAACCATAGTTAATGGTGTTAAAGCACCAAAATTAGGATATTTTTTTATAAGCTTTAATGCTAAATCATTATTCATAAACACTGCTAAATTATAAACTTTATAGTGTAGTTTTGGGAATCTTTTTCCAAATGGATTATTCATATCATTATTAGCACTAACACTTAAACCAGTTTCATTAAATACAGCTGCAATACTTTTTGCAGTAACCTTACCATCACTATTATCTGTCGTATATACTTGTACACTCTGTACAACTTTTGCACTAAGAGTTGTAGAACTCAACATTACAGTAGCTACAAATGTAGCTAATAATAGACTATATATTTTCTTCATTATTTTTCCTTTTTGAAACGAATTTTACTACATCACCTTTTTTAATAACTCCACCCTTTAAAGTTTTTGCAAAAATCCCTCTATCACTCTTTAAAAGAGTAGGAAGTTTTGCATCAACTTTAGCTAAAGAATTACATATTGTGCAGTTTTGAGTTATCTCTAAAATCACATCTGCAACTAAAATTTTATCCCCTATATTTAAATGATAAGGATTAATATCCATTAAAATATTTTCCCCCAAAGAACCATATTTTATATCAATATTATTTTCTTGGGCTAATTTATAACTATCTATAGAAGTTAATAAAACTGATCTATTAATCTCTTTATCAAAAAATTTATCTTCACAAACACCTTGAGTTTGAAGCATAATCTCATCTCTATTTTCTCTATCTTTATTTTTAACAGAGATAAAAAGTTCTTGGACTATTCCAGAATTATTACTTAACACTAAAATTCCTCTTCAAAATTAAATCTATAATCTTTATAATCTATTTTCTCATAACTATTTGAATTAATATAATTTAAAATCTTATAAAATCTTGTCTCATTTGGTTCTTTTTCACTATCAATAAAACCAACTTCACTAAAAATAATCTCTCCCTCATAATCAAAAAAGATAGATGTTGGATAAAAATCATAACCTATCTCTTTTGCAAATTCACGAGCATTACCTCTAAACTCTTTATATTTAATACTATCTTTTTCATAAACATTAATATGAATAAATATAAAATTTTCACTTATAAAAGTTTTTATTTTCTCATTTTCAAGCGTAAACTCTCTCATATTTTCACAATAACCACAGTCTGTTTTATGTAACCATACAAAAAGATGTTTTTGTGTACTTTTAGCATCATAAATAATATTATCTATATTAATTACTTTAGCAATGAGAGATACCTGAACCAACAAAACAATAAGAAAAATTTTAATCATCATTTTAATCAAGGTAAAATTAAATTATTTAATTTTACCCTTCCCTTTCCCTGTTTTACCCAAGCGACTTACCCAATTCATAAGTAATTTATCACCTTTTTTAAAGTTATCACCTTTAAATTCAAACTTAAAGATAGGATTTTTAGAGAGAAACTGACTTGTTGAAATATCAATTACTGTCTCACCATTAACTGTTCCAGTTAAATGAGTAATAAAATCAGCTTTTTCTCTATCACCAAATTTTTTCTCTGCTTGATTATATGTTATCATCTCATTTTTAGCCATAGCCTTAACTTTAACGATACCTTTTCTTAATTTTGGTTTTACTTTCATAATTTTCCTTTTATTATTATTTTTTAAATATTACTAAGCAAAGGATTAACCTTCACAACCACCAAGTGCAACTTCTAAAGTTTTCTTAGCTCTATAAAGCTTCCCATCTTTACCTTCAACTATTACAGTAATCGTTCCAGATTTAGCCATTTTAATTTTAATATCATAGTTATTAACTGAGTATTTATTTATAGCATAAACACATACTGCAGCTTCTGGATTTGCATCTTGAAAAACAGCTATAGTTTTAGCATCAATCTTAGTACTAAACTTAACAGGAATAGCTCCACCATTAGCTGCAACATCTGGAGTTGTCAACTTTACACCCTCATCAATTGCATCAGTTGTGCCATACATGTTTTTTATAGCATCATCTACCGTATGAGCACTCCATACCGTCGGCTTTAGTTTTCTAAAATCCTCTGCTCTTACACTAGCAGGAACTACTGCTAATGCTAAAGCACCTAAAGTTAAACTTAAAAATTTTCTTCTTTCCATTTTATTTCCTTTATTATTTACTTTCTTCAATCATATAATCAACTAAGAGTTTAAACTCAGCATCACTAGTACTAGCTCCACCTTTAGCTGGCATACCATTAATACCATCAATACCATTTTTATAAACTGTATCTAAACCTTTAGCAAGAACTTCAACCCATCCATCTTTATCACCAGTTACAGGAGCGCCCATACCTTCAGCACCATGACATGGCATACAGTTATCTTGATAAGATTTTAAAGTATTAAAACCTTGATCATAAGACTCTTTTTGTGGTAAATCTCTTGATACAGACATTGGAGGCAAGAAATCACTAATACCACCATTTTTAATACGAGTTACTATCGCAGACTTTTTTTGACATTCAGTCATACATCTTTCACTCACTTTTACTTTTTTAGCACCAAAGTTTTTAGGATTCTTATAATAAGCACGAACATTTTCTAAACCATTTACTCCATCAATATTTGGCTCAAAACCATCTCTATTTGGCATTTTAATTTTTAAGAATTTCTCACGATTAAGAACATACTCATCGTCAAGTTCTTCCCCATCAATCTCTATCTCATTAATATTTAACATATATGCAGCTAAAGCATATACTTCATCATTACTCAAAGTTTTTGATTTTGTATGAGGCATACCATCACGGATATACCACCACATTGTACTTGCAACTGGCCAATATGAACCAAATACACGAGTTGGACCATCAGCTTCTGGATCTTTCCATCTGTTATTTGTAAGTGTTTTTTGTAATTGGGCAGCATTACCTTTAGATAAGGCTGGGTATCCACCACCACCTGAACCAAAGTCACCATGACACATAACACACTGTGCCTCATAAATCTCTTCACCCTCTTCAACAGAACCACTACCCTCAGGTAAACCTATTCCACCGTGCATAACATCTGTATCCCATGCTGCTAATTCATTTGCAGTTGGAACACGACCATTATTAATTTTCATCCCTTGACTTTGAGTGTTTACTTTATATGCAGAAGTTTTTCCATTTACAACTGGATACATAACACCACCATCGATACTAGCAACACTTGTTGCACTTGCAACTTGTGAAGTAATAACTGGTGTTGCTCCATCATCCATACAACCTGCTGTAAATAGTGCGGATGCAGTAACTACAGAAGCGGTAACAATTAATTTAGTATTTAATTTAAACATTTTTTACCCCTCCTGGCGTTCTTAGTTGAACATGATTTACTTTACCATCAGCTGTAACTTCCCAAGTCTCAACTGCATTTCTATGATAAACAGACTCAACACCCATAATCGATACTTCCTCATCGATTGTTGGTTGAATATATCCTGCATCATCCATAGCACGAGATGTGAGTAAAAGAGTTTCACCTTTTTTATACTTATAAATATAACTCCAACGAGTCCAAGACTTAGGTAAAACAATACCTTTTATTTGTGCTTCAATATAGTTGCTACCACCATCAAATGATAAATCAACACCAGTAATAGTTCCCATTCCTGACCAAGCTAAACCTTCAATTTCAACTGTATCACCATCTTTTAAATCTGTCCATGGTTTTTCTGGAGATGGAGAAACTACTGTTGAGTTTACTTCATTTGCATAAAAATGCTGGATAGCTTTACCACTTGGTTTAAGAGCAGTGTATTTAGATGTTTCCTCTTTTGCATACCATGGTTCATGTGCAAACTCTATACGCTTAAGCCATTTAACACATAAGTTTCCTTCCCAACCTGGAAGAAGAAGTCTTGCTGGATAACCTTGTTCTGGACGAAGAGCCTCACCATTTTGACCCCAAACAATCATGGCATCATCAAGAATTTTATCAATAGGAACAGAGCGACCCATCTCAGAGTTATCACTTCCCTCTGCAAGCATCCACTGTGCAGTAGGCTTAAGACCTAAATCTTCAAGAATAGTCTTAATATACACACCTGTCCACTCAGCAGAAGCCATAAAACCTTTTGCAAACTGAAGAGAGTTAAACTGTGGTCCACGCCACTCTTGTCCACCATTCGCTGGACACTCAATAAAGTGAGTACGAGTTACACTAGGATAACGCTTAAGTTGATCTAGCGTAAGAACGATAGGTTTTTCAACTAAACCGTGAATCATTAAGCGATACTCTTTAGGATTAATATGAGCAGTTCCACCATGAGAACGGGAGAAGAAAAGACCATTTGGGGTAATGATACCTTCTGACTCGTGAATTGGTGTTACAGCGATTGATGCTCTAAAGTTACCTGAAGCTAGAAGCTTAGTATTTCTTCTTGTATTGTTATGCTCATATGCTGATGGGATACCATAACGATTCTTTGTTACAGGGTCTCCCCATTTTTGCCCCCACTCTGGGTGATGCATAATTGCGTGATCATCTTGTGATGCTGCTAAGCTTGTTCCAGCAAGTGCAGTTACACCAAGAGCAGCAGTTTTTTTAAAAAAGTCTCTTCTCGCAGATACTTCTAAATCTTGTTGAGATTTTTTATTATCCATATTCTCTCCTTTTTAGTCTTTATTATTTACTGTTAAGTTCATATCAAGTCATATTATATAGAAGATTAATTACTAAAAGTTATAAAAGAGTGATGAAATTAGATAGGAAGGGAGTTTGTTACATTTTGACACAAGATATAACTTTTATTTATATCTAAACTTATTTCTATTATTATATTTTCATATATCAGTGTTATTTATTTAGTATAGCTTATCATTCATATTTGATGCTATAATATTCTTAGCTTTTTTTTGTAATTCCTAAAATTACATAACAATTATTACTATTATCCACTAAAAAAACTATTGTGCACCCTTGAAATGGGATGTCTTTTATATTTTCATCATCAAAATAGATAGATTTTTTATATTTTCTTTCTTTAGTTTGTATATTTAAAATAATTGTATCAAGATATATTTTAAAATTCTTCGGAGCTTTTTCATCCTCTTCTTCTAATAATTTTAAAATTTCTTCTAGTTGTTTTTTATATAGCTTTGAGCTTAAAATATTCATTATTTAATCTTTTAATACTTTCATTATAGGAGATAAAACTAGCAGGCTTATCTCTATAATTTTTCAATTCATTCTCTAGCAGTTTTTTATTTTCTTTAAAATCTTCTTCAATAACTATTACTTTATCTTTAGGCAAAATACTCATCAACTCTTCTATATAATCATCTTCAACCTGCAGATGAATAGTTATAACTTTTGACATATTTTTCCTTTATTTATAATATTTTTTTATCCCATCCATATTTGAACCCATATTTAACAATATCATATCAGCGATAACTAAAGCTGCCATAGATTCACATACAACAGTTCCACGAATCGCTACACATGGATCGTGTCTTCCTTTAAGTGCAAAATCTAACTCCTCATTTTGAGTGTTGACAGTATGTTGCTCTTTAAAAATAGATGGGGTTGGTTTAAAATATACATTCATAACTATATCTTCACCATTACTAATTCCACCTAAAATCCCACCTGCATGATTTGACTCAAAGCCACCTGCTCTAATCTCGTCATTATTTGATGAACCAAGAGCAGAAGCAGATAAAACTCCATCACCAATCTCTACAGCTTTTACTGCATTTATTCCCATCATTGCGTCAGCTAAAACACCATCAAGTTTATAATAGAGTGGCTGACCAAGTCCAATAGGCGTACCTGTAATTAAAACACGAGAAACACCACCAACAGAGTCATGATTATTTTTAGCCTCTAAAATAGCCTTTTTTTGAGCCTCTTCTTTGTTTTTATCAAGAGCATAAATAATACTACTCTTGGCATGTGGATAATTAAACTCTTCAGACTTAATTCCAGCCACTTCACAAATCCCAGAAAAAATCTCAATATCAAGAGTTTTTAGCATAAGCTTAGCGATTGAACCAGCAGCAACTCTAGCTGCTGTTTCTCTTGCAGAACTTCTACCCCCTCCTCTATAATCTCTAATTCCGTACTTATGAAAATAAGTAAAATCAGCATGTCCAGGACGAAAAACATCTTTTATGTTTGAATAATCTTTTGACTTTTGATTTGTGTTATAAATAACCATCGCAATTGGGGTACCTGTGCTTAAACCCTCAAAAGTGCCAGATAAAATCTCAACCTTATCAGCCTCTTTTCTAGCTGTTTCAAACTCAGATTTTCCTGGTTTTCTTCTGTCTAGTTCTGCTTGTATATACTCTTCATCAATCTTTAATCCAGCAGGTACACCATCCAAAATACACCCAAGAGCAGTTCCATGAGACTCCCCAAAAGTAGTAAATCTTAATTTTTGTCCAAAACTATTCACCGTACACCTTTCTCACATAATACGAACTCGTCCGTATTATGTTCAATCACTAAAGCTACGCCTTTGGCGAGAAAATTCATTTTTGTTCCTTTAATATCTCTATAGCAATCTTTGCTGATTCTTGTTGAGCAATTTTTTTACTTTTTCCTATCGCTCTTGCATACTCTTTGCCCTCTATAACTGCAGCTACTTCAAACTCTTTTTTATGATCAGGTCCACGACTAGCTACTACAATATACTCAGGTGTTATCCCAAATCTAGCTTGAGTAAGTTCTTGAAGTAAGGTTTTAAAATCACTAAAAAGTGAATCAAGTGAGATCTCTTTATGATTTTTTTCTATTAAAGAGATAGCGATTTCATTCACTTCTTTTAAACCTGCTTCTAAATAAATAGCCCCCATTACAGCTTCAAATGCATTTGAAAGAAGTGAAGACTTTTCTCGCCCTCCGTTATTTTCTTCAGCATTTGATAGTAAAATATAATCACCAAGATTTAAATAAATTGCTAACTTATGAAAACCTGTTTCATTTACCAAAGATGCCCTAATCTTTGATAAATTTCCCTCATCTGATGAGGCAAATTTTTTAAATAAATATTCACCAACTATTAAATCCAAAACTGCATCACCCAAAAACTCTAATCTTTCATTGTTATAAGGTTTCTTATAACTCTTGTGTGTCAGTGCTTCGATAATGAGTTTTTTATCTACAAACTCATAACCCAAACTCTTCTCTAAAAGTTCTATATTCTTAATCATTTTTTATCCTATCTTTAACTTTTTGTGCTTCATCTCTTGCCAACTTATCACACCTCTCATTTTCCACATGCCCATCATGTCCACGAACCCACATGCCATAAACTTCATGAATTTCTGAAACTTCAACATACTCTCTCCATAAATCAGGATTTTTAACTTTTTTAAAATCTTTTTTTATCCACCCTTTTAGCCATTCATTTATCCCCTTTGTTACATATGAAGAGTCAGAAACAACATCAACCTTACAAGGCTCCTTCAAAGCTTTTAAACCCTCGATAACTGCTAAAAGTTCCATTCTATTATTTGTTGTATGCTCCTCACTACCAGAGATAACTTTTTCTTTATCACCAAATCTTAAAATAGTCCCATATCCACCAGGTCCAGGATTACCTAGTGCTGAACCATCACTGAAAAGAGTTATTTTCTTCACTAAAATCCCTATTTAAATCTCTACTTAAACTAAACTCTACGGCTATTGTATCTGTACAATGGCAACTACTACATCTATAAAATGAAAAAGGATAAAGCTGCTTACAGTTCTCACAAATATACTCAAAACTTAGAGTTGCATTTGCTTTGCCGTTTAAGTTTATCAAGGCATCAAATTCAAACACACTACTTTTAGTTGATAAATCAACATCACCCCTTGCCGTATATAACTCTCTTAAATAACTGTTTTGAGAAATTTTCTCAAAATCTAAATCTTTTACTTCCACATGCCAAAGTAAATCAACCATTACATCACTTTTGGAAGTGTCAAAATACTCCCATGCAAGTTTTGGATTTACACGAAAAAGATACTCAAAAATCATATATGTTTGTTGATGAGATTTTTTATAAATCTCAATAACTTTTTTAGTTTTATCTTCTGTTGACATTTCCACATCATTTAGGAGAGCTAATATTTTAAGATATACACTATCACTTGAAATATCTTGCTTTAATTCATCTAAAGGCTCTAAAACCTCTAAAGCAGATTTATAATCTTTCATATATTCATAAACTAAAAGTAGCTTTTCCAAAGCTTGTGGTGTTCTTGGATTTTTTCTCAAAATCTCTAAAAAAATTTGCTTAGATCGTTCTAAAAAACCAGCTTTAAAATAAGTTTTTCCAAGCAAAAACATTATCTCTTTTTGATTTTTATAATCTGCCATTTTTAAAATTTCATTATATATCTCTATACTTTTTTCATAATTCCCACTTTTTGAATATGAAGCAGCTAAAAGAATCCATGACTGTTGTGAAAGTTCATCTTTTGATATTAACTCTTTTAATTCCACCTTTGTTGGAAGAGTACGAAACTGTTTTAAAAATCTATCTAAATGTCTATAATCTTCTCTTCTTCTATATCTTCCCCACCAATATGAAAGGAATGTAATTATAAAAATCAGTACAAAAAAGACAATAACAGAAAAGAGAGGATCTCGAAATTCTAAAAAAAATATATTCATTATCTACTCATACACCACAATGCCATAATCATTTTTAAGATTATAAAAAGCGCTACTTCCAGCTAAATCCAACTCTTTTATTTTACCAAGCTGAACAATAGAATTTTTAGCAACTTTAATCCCATTCTCTCGAAAAAATTTTTTAATATTTACAAATTTTACATCTTGAACATATTTATACTCAAACTCTTTATATAACTTCATTTTTTCATATGAAAATATATGCTCATTTACATGTAGTCTATCTGAAGCATATTTAATAGGAAGATGCCCTGAAAGGTCTGTTAAGATTGGTTCAATGTATTCATACTTTTCAGGTAAAGTCTCTTTTTGAATAAAAACATATTTGTTATTTAATTTTAAATTTGATGTATTTTTCCAATATTTATAAGCTGGATTTGAAACACCTAATTTATTTGAAACCTCTCTCCAGAGCCAAAATGAGTTAAGTGTATTTGGTAAATGCGACATCCTCAAAGCTCCTTTAGAGATTTTATGATGTCTATTATATTATTTTATGTTTAAGAGTTTTATTAAAATATACTAACAACGACTTTAGTCACTATAAATCCACCCACAACTAACCATATAAACATAGATAAGGCTGTATAAACAGGTGCTAAACCAAGTCCTCTAAATTTAGAAAAAATTGTACCCATTCCAAGTGCTGTCATTGCCATAGTTAATAAAAATGTATCAATCTCATTTATAATATCTACAATATTTTGAGGAACAATCCCTAAAGAGTTAAATCCAGCCATCCCAATAAAATAAACAGCAAACCAAGGGATAACTAACTTTATGCCATCAGCAGTAGCCCCACTATTTTTTGCTTCATAAGATAAATAAATTCCCAAAACAATTAACAAGGGGGCAATCATAATTACTCTTGTCATCTTAACAATAACAGCAGAGTTTGCCATATCTATTGGTGCACCAGCGATAGAAGCAGGAACTGCTACAACTTGAGCAACCTCATGAATAGTTCCACCAACATAAATACCAAACTCTTGTGTACTCATATGTAAAAATCCAGTTGCAGGTTCGATAATTGTTGCATATAAAACAGGATATAAAAACATAGAGATAGTACCAAAAAGAACAACCATAGAAACAGCGATAGCAGTTTTATGTTCCTCTGCTTTTAAAACTGGTTCAGTTGCCAAAACTGCCGCAGCTCCACAAACTGAAGCACCTGCCGCTGTAAGCATAGAGGTATCTCTATCCATCTTAAATATTTTTACACCAAGATAAGTTCCAAGTAAAAAAGTTGTACTGAGCATTATAAGCGAAACCATAAAGCCATCCATTCCAACTTCAGCAATTTGTTGAAAAGTTATTCTAAATCCATAAAATACAATAGCAAATCGAAGTATCTTTTTACCAGAAAAAGTTATACCAGTTCCCCACTCACTTGGTATTTGATTGTGAAGTGTATTAGCATAAAATATACCCATCACAATACCAATAACCAAAGGAGATATTCCCATCACTTTAATAACTTCTATATTTGACATCATAGTTGCAGCTGCTGCAAAAATTGCTACAAAAATTATTCCACTAAAAGTACCCTTTCGGTTTTGCTTACTAAATGCCATTTATGATCTCCTTCACTTATTATAAATATTTATATTTCAGAAATCAGATTATACCTTATTTTATACTTACCTCTAGCTTAGATTTTATAAGTTTATTTTCACTCTTAGCTACTTCTAAGATTTTAAGAATTTTAATTCTTGATACTACAATACCTCTTGTATCTATTAAATATGTTCTTATTATCTCTCTCCTATCTCTAGCTAATTTTTGAATCTCCTCTACACTTACCTCTTGAATCCCTGAACATAATTTAATCAAAGCAAGAAGATACTTTCTCTCAAACTCTTCACCTTTATACTTCTTTTGTAATTTATCTTCAAGTTTATCAAGCTTATCATCATCTTTTACCTTTTTATATATATCTTCAAGTAAATCTGTAGTCATCGCATTTACTCGTTCCTCTTCATTTTTAGCACCACTTAACCTAACAACTAAATTTGCAAGTTTAGCTTTTTGTATTGCTAACTTATCTGCTGCTAAATTATATCCACCACCAATATTTATAGAAATTTTTGGTCTTTTTATAAGAAGCTTCGCTATGTTATCAAGCTTTTCTCTCTCTGATGGCAGTATCACTAGTGAACCAGTTTTAAACTCAATATATTCTAAATCCTCTCCATCTATCCCCATCATAGAACCTAAAAATTTAAATGGAGAAGCAACTGCTTTTAATACTAAATTTGCAAAAGTTTTCCAAACCAATGCACCATACTTAAAATCAGGTTTATCAAGATTTCCACGAATTGGCATATCAATATCTATTACGCCATCAGAATCTTCAAGCAGAGCGATTACAAAGCCTAAAGGTAGGGAACTTCCATCTTCAGTCTCCATCTTATCACCTAGCTTTATACTTTTTACAATAATGCTATTTTCACTTACTAATTTTGACTCTTGTATATTGTAATTAAGATTTAAAAATAGTTTTCCTTTATCTATGGTATGTCCAGCAAAAGAACCACTATATCCACTCATAGCAGATAAATCAAGATTTCTAAAATTAAAACCCAAATCAGTAAAAGCCTTTGGATTTAATGAATTAACACTACCCTTTAATTTCGTAGAACCATATTTATCTACTTCACCAACTATATCGATATAACTTACTTCATTTTCTATAGTAGAAACAGCATATATAACACCATTTAAATCATGAATATTTGTTTTAAAATCTATAGGAAGTGAATTATCACTAAATTGAGCACTACCAAGAGCCACATTTATTTTCATAATTTTTACAGGAAATGGCTCAGATTTAGAAGTATCTTCTGCACTACTTTCAACTGTAATATTCATATCATCTTGAGTTTTTACAAGAGTTGCAAAATTCATAGTTTTATTTGCATCAACTATTGCATTAACATAAAAAGAGTTTATATCAACCTCATCCACAAAAAGTCTATTTGGAGACAACTCAAGTGTAAATTTTTTCAAATCAATATCATTAAAAGATATTAATGAAGATTTATCTCTACTGTCACTTAGAAAAAATTCTTGAAGTTTAAAAGAACCATCAATATTCAAATTTGGCTTATTTTGAGAGACTTCATATGCTACTTTTGTTTTTAAACTTATATACCCATCATCAAGAGTTACATATGCTTTCTCTTGCAAATATGGTGTCAACTCTTTTAGTGAAATCTTATCAAGTTCAAAACTACCCTTTTGTTTCAATGGGGTATGTCTAATTTTTCCTTTGGATTTCACCTTTCCTGAACCATTGATTTTTGCAGAAAAGTTATACTTCATCCAAGTATAGCTTTTTGAATCTATTCCATATGCTGTTAAATATATTTTATCCACTTTAGCTTTTACACTTGGACTTAATGCCTTATCTTCAAAATTAACCCGAGCAGCTTTTATAGCAACTTTATTTAATTTAATTCTATAATCTTTTTCTTTTTTCTTAACTATTTTTGAGATTTTTTTCTTACGAGGTACAACTAAATCTTGTAAATTTAATTTTCCATTTACATCTCTTAATGTATTTAAACTAAGATAATTAAGAGAAGTATCTTTTATCCCTATCTCTTTAGATACTGAGTTTAATGTGATTCCGTTTACATTAAAACTACTAAAATTTACTAATCTTTTATTTGTACTTCGTTTGTTAAGTGCAAATTTTTCAAGCTTTAAATTAGCATCAGCCACATCAATAACTATAGTAGAATTAATATCTTTTACGCTTACATTAGCATCAAAACCAGCCATTAGACTACGAAGTTTTAAATCATATACTTTAAGTTCTGATTTTGCAACCTGATCTATATATGGTCGATAGTGTGCAACATCAATACCTTCACATTTAGTAAAAGATTCTATATTTAAAATATTGTGTGATATATCGCCACTAGAGTTACATTTCATCTTTTCATTTAATGCTAAATTCATCTGATAACTTAATGGCTTTTCTCCATCTAAAGTGATATTTTGAAGATAAATATTTAACTCATTAAGAGTTGTTTTAACCTTTGGTTTAACTCCACTATCATCAAAATCAACTTTTATTTTTTCTAAGGCTATCTTATCAATTAGAATATTCCAAGGAAGAGGATTTTCTTTAATCTCTTGCTCTATTTTTTGCTCTTTTTCTTTAATATCTGGAGTAATTTGAATATATTTCATCCAATCAATATCTCCATTTTTATCTCTTTTAGCTTTAATATATAAAGAGTTTAAGGCTATATTTTTCAAGTAAATATCTTGAACCATTGGCTTTATAGTTGCATCACGCAAAACTAAGGATTTAAGAGTTAAAACATCTTTATATTGATCTTTTGGTTTAATTCTTAAGTTAGCAAGAGTTATATTTAGATTTGATAGTGTTGTTTCTTTTAATTCAGATAGATTAAAATAGTAATCACTGCTTATATCCATCTTTCCATCTGCAACTTCAAGATTTAGAGAATCTTGTACATATCTCCACTGAGTATAAAGCTTACTTGCTTCATAATCTATACTCCCCTTTAATATCAAAGGTTCTATACCAACAATTTCACTTTTTAAATCAAAAAATCCACCATCTGCTAACTTCATGTAAAATCTAAATTTTGCATCGCTCGTATTTATATCTTTAGTATCTATATCTTTTAACTCAAATCCTATATTGTTAAGATTGAACTCAAATTTAGATGGATGTGAATAATCATCATAATCCAAACTACCATTAACAATAGCTATCCTATCAACAATTATTCTTGGCATCTCAAAACTAGAACTATCTTCCACTTTTTCATCAGTTGATTTTTCATTAGATTTTATTATCGAAGTAAAATTTATTTTTTTATTCTTATCTAAAACAAGTGATATTCTAGGTTCAGAAAATATAAAACTTTGTATATGAATAGCCGATTTTAAAAATGAAGACGGTTTAAGATTTAAACTTATTGATTTTAGATAAATCAACTCTTTATCATCTAAAGAACTTAATTTTAATCCAGAAACATCTAATCTAAAGACAAAGGGATTAAGATAAATACTATCAATACTTATTTTTGCATTCATCTCTTTTTGTACGATTTCAATAACCTGAGGTTTAAGAATAAGAGGAATAATTATAAAGCCAAGAATGGCATAAAGAAGGACTAAAGAGAGAAGAATCTTTTTAATTATATTTAACAAAATAAACTCCAAGCAATTTAAATTGCTTAAAGTCTATCTAATTAATATTTAAAGATATATTATTTTGCTTTTTTTAGAATATCTGCTCTTGGAAAAATAAATGTAGTATTTCTAAATACTACTATCTCTTCTTCATGCCCTACAGCATAAGCTCTAATCGTGATAGGGATAATCGTATCTTTTCTAGGATCATCTACTAAAACTTCTGTCGTTCTAAGAACAACAATTTTTTTCTTTTTCATACCTGGTACTGCTGTAAATTTCTTACTTGGTTTAGCTATGATAATTTTACCTTCCATACCTTTTGGAGGGATAACTTCAAAGAAAAATTCCATCTTTTCATTTTGAGTATTTTGTAGTAAAAATTTATAAGCATTATCTACTTTTATATTACCATCAGGCATTAACTTAGTTGAGTAAAGACGAGTCTCTTTGTTAATATTTAAAAGCATATTCTCTTTTGTTGTACTCATATATCCAAGCATAATCATAAGACCAACTAATAAACCTACATATCCTAAAACCTTAGTACGGAAATATTGTGTTTTACCTTTTTGATCTACTATCTCATAATCACTTGACCAAGTAACAAGAGAAGGCTTACCAAGTTTACCCATAACCGTTGTACAAGCATCAACACACTCTAAACAGTTGATACATTCTAACTGAAGACCCTGACGAATATCAATATGAGTAGGACAAACAGTTACACAACTCTCACAAGCTGTACATTCGGCATGTGCTTCAAAAGCTTGAATATCCTTTTGTTTAGTGAATTTTTTCTCTTGACCATCATAAATATTACCACCACGGTGCATATCATAAAGAGCCATAACAGTATGCTCATCGTATAGTACAGACTGAATACGAGAATAAGGACAAACATAGATACAAAAGTCTTCTTTTAGAAAAACAACATCATAAATCAAAAATACTGCGATACCAATTACAGTACCAAAAACTACCCAGTGATTATTAAAGTCTGCTAAATAAACAAAAAAGTCTTCAGGTGGAACAAAAAACCATAAAAAGTCAGCACCAGCAACAAAAGCTAAAGCAGTCCACAACAAGATTGCTATAGTTTTTTTAACCTTATTTTCTGCCTTAGACATATCTGGTTCTTTTTGTTTGTTTTTAATACGAGAACGAAGACCTAAAAGTTTTGTTTCTATTAAATCACGATAAATTACACGAAAAATAGTCTGAGGACAAACCCATCCACAAAAAACACGACCACCAACAACTGTCATTCCAAAAATACCAAGAAACATTAGCATTAATAAAAATGGCATTAAATAAAGTTCTTGCATATCAAATTGAACAAAAGCAAGATGTAACTTTAGTTTATCAAAACTTAGTAAGAAAAAATGATTTCCTTCTATTGTAATCCAAGGTATTATTAGTGCAAGGGCTGTCATTAATGCATATACATAATATCTTTTAATTCTCCATGGTGTTGGTATTTTTATACCTTTTTTCTCTTCACTCATTTTAGTTTTCTCCCTGTGTATTTGGACAAGCTATTGTATTAATAACTTGTTGTTCCGCGTTTTCTGGTACCTGTGGTAAAAGTGAGCCATTAGCGACCTGCTTTAATTCCCTAGATTCGATATAATCTTTAAGAGAACTTCTACTTACCTCTAAAATCCGTGCCATTTCACTAACACTTTTTTTATCTTTTATAAATGAAATAATCTCGTTGATATAAATATCAAATTTAGAACTAGATTTACTTCCCTTTGGTCGTCCAATAAGCCGTTTTGACTCGTTTTGCATCACTTGACGAAGCTGATCAATAAGACCTAACACCAACATCACACTACTTTTGTTTGATATTATAACAGACTGTTTAATAAAATGAATACTAAAACCATTTTTTAACAAACAGGTACACATTTGTGTTAAATCTTCTATATTTGTACTAAGTACCCATACATCACATACAATTAAAGTTGCATTCTCTTTATTTTGAAAATAATCTGTAACATGAGTTCTTTCATTTAATCTTTTATTTTGAGAAATTTGATCAACAAACTCATCATCAATTAGAACATCTTTTGAAAGAGCATACGAATTTATTAACTGTAGTTGTTCTTGTGCAGCATCAAAATATTTATCTGGACGAATATATGCAATTGTTTCCATTTAACGATAAAACCTCTATATATTTTGAATTTCATCGTCATTGTATCGTTTTTTGACTAATTTAGTCAAGACTTTTCTTAATTATATCGTCAAATTATCTATATTTCCACATGCCAAGACTTTCTATACTCTTAAATCAAAATAGATAAATTGATATAACAGCAATTATTATGCTCATTTTTGATAATATTACTTCAATATTAAATGAAAGATATATTACCAATGACAACAAAACAATACATTTTAAACACAATCAAAACTCGTCCTCTTATAATAGATGGTGCAATGGGAACTCAACTCCAAGAAAGAGATGACAAAATCCCTGAATCTGCTTGGGAAGGTAATGAAGGTTGTAACGAACTTCTAAATGTCACATGCCAAGAAGTGTTAAGCGAGATTTTTCACGCTTACTTAACTTCTGGTGCTGACTTTATTACAACTAACACTTTTGGCTCTTTTTCTTGGGTTTTAGATGAGTACCAAATTGGACATCGTGCTTATGAACTTACAAAAGCTGGAGCAGAGTTAGTAAAAAAAGAGTGTGAAAAATTTAGCACTCCAGAACATCCAAGGTTTTGTTTAGGCTCAGTTGGACCAGGAACAAAACTTCCATCTTTAGGGCATATCACTTACGATGAGATGTTTAAAGGTTATACTGAATTTTGTATCGCTTTGATTGATGGTGGAGTTGATATTTTTCTTCTTGAAACTTGTCAAGACCCACTTCAAATAAAAGCTGCACTACATGCCTGTCAAGAAGCAAGTCGTCAAAAAAATCTAGAGATTCCTATCATGGTTTCTGTGACAATTGAACTTAGTGGAACTATGCTTATTGGAACTGATGCCGAAACTATTGCGACTATTTTAGAGCCTTTTGATATTTTAAGTCTTGGTTTTAACTGTGGAACTGGGCCAGAACAAGTTTTAAAACATGTAAAAACACTTAGTGAAGTTTGGCACAAGCCGATCTCAGTTCATGCAAATGCTGGACTTCCTCAAAACCGTGGAGGTTACACTTACTACCCTATGAACCCAGAAGAGTTCTCAAAGCATCAAGAGAAGTTTTTAGATTTCAATGGTGTTAGTTTTCTAGGTGGATGTTGTGGAACTACACCTCAACATATTCGTGCCTTAGTTGATAAAATCTCAAACAAAAAACCGAAGTCGGCATGTGGAAATCACCCAAATGCAGTAGCCTCACTTTTTAACACAACTCCACTTATGCAAGAACCCGCTCCACTTTTAATGGGTGAGAGAAGTAATGCAACTGGTTCAAGAGCCTTCAAAGAACTTCTTTTAGCAGAGGATTATGAGGGAACTCTAAGTGTTGCTCAACAACAAGTTAGAGCAGGCGCGCATGTTATAGATGTAAATGTTGGTTTTGCAGGACGAGATGAAACTAAAGACATGAATGCAGTTATGGGGATGTATAACCAAAAAATTGCACTTCCGCTTATGCCCGATTCTACTCAAACAACTGGACTTGAAACTGCACTTAAAAACATAGGTGGAAAACCAATTTTAAACTCTGTAAATCTTGAAGATGGGGAGAAAAAATTTGATGAAGTTTGTTCTCTTGCTAAAAAGTACGGAACTGCTTTAGTTTGTCTAACTATTGATGAAGTTGGTATGGCCAAAACAGTTGAAAATAAACTAAAAATTGCAGATAGAATCATAAACTTAGCAACTTCAAGACATGGAATAAGAAAAGAGAACCTAATCTTTGATGTTTTAACTTTCACACTTGGAAGTGGGGATGAAGAGTATTTTGATGCTGGGATAAATACTATCGAGGCGATTAGACAACTTCGTCTAAAACATCCAGAAGTTTCAACAACACTAGGTTTATCAAATATCTCATTCGGACTAGATAAAGATGCAAGACCTTATCTTAACTCTATGTTTTTACACCATTGTTTAGAGGCTGGACTTACTTCTGTTATTATCAATGTAAAACATATTATCCCTATAAATAAGATTTCAAAAGAAGACCAAGAGATTTGTGATAACCTAATTTTTAACAAAAAAGAGAATTCACTTTTTGATTTTATAGAGCATTTTTCAACTAAAGAGGCGATAGATACTTCTGCTGAAGATGAAGACTATCTGAAGATGAGTGATGAGGAAAAAATCGCTAAACTTCTAATGGATGGCGATAAAGAGAGAATGATACCTCTAGTTGAAGAGGCTAGAAAAACTATTGCCCCTGAAAAAATTGTAAATGAGATTTTAATCGATGCGATGAAAGTAGTTGGAGAACTTTTTGGAAGTGGGCAGATGCAACTCCCATTTGTTCTTCAATCAGCCGAAACTATGAAAAAAACAGTTGATCATCTAAACCCTTATTTACCAAAAATAGAAAAAGCTGTTGATACAACTCTAGCACTTGGAACTGTAAAAGGCGATGTACATGATGTTGGTAAAAATCTTGTAGATATTATCCTAACTAACAACGGTTTTAAAGTAAATAACCTTGGTATAAAAGTTGAACTTGAACAGTTTATACAAGCTACAAAAGATGGACATATCTCTGCTTTTGGTATGAGTGGACTTTTAGTTAAATCAACTCAAGTTATGCAAGAAAATCTAAAAGCCCTAAAAGAGGCAGGGATTGATATTCCAATTCTTTTAGGTGGAGCAGCTCTAACTCGTACCTTTATAAATGACTTTTGTCGCCCTTTTTATGATGGACCAATTTTCTATTGTAAAGATGCTTTTGATGGTGTAACTGCAATGAGCCGTATAGAAGCTGGGAATTTTGACACTGATTTACATGGTAAAGATGGTGTAGAGAAAGTTGTAAAAGAGAAAAAAGAGATAATTATCCCTCCGTTTGAGGAACTCCACATGCCAAGCCGTGATGTGAAAGTTCCAACTCCACCTTTTTGGGGACGAAGAGAGATAAAACTAACACAAACTCAAATCGAAATGGCATTCGAGTGGATAAACCATAAGCTCCTTTTTAAATCTCGTTGGGGTTATAGTTCAAAAGGGATGACAAAAGAAGCTTATGAAAAACAATTAGATGAAGTTGTTTGGCCAGCTTATGAAAGATTAAAAAAACAGTTTTTAGAAGAGAAACTTTTTGAACCAACTATAATTTACGGATATTTTCCTTGTCGTAGCGATGATAATACACTTCTTATTTTTGATGAAAGTGAAGGGTACAATTCAGCTGATGAAGTTAATAGAGAACCATTAGATCATGTAATTGGTAGAGCAAAAAAACAATTTACTTTCCCTAGACAAAGAAAAGCACCACATAGAGCATTAAGTGACTTTTTTCATAAAGATAGACATGATGTTATTGCACTAACCTGTGTTAGTGCTGGTGGCAAACTTAGTGATGCAGAGAGAGCTATCATGGACGATGGAAACTATACAGAGTATTATCAGTTTCATGGTTTAGGAGTTGAGTTAGCAGAGGCTCTTGCTGAAATCGCTCATAAACAAATCAGACTAGATTTAAATATCGCCGATGGAGAAAAGCCAACCTTAGCAGATGTTCAGATGAATAAATACCAAGGGAGCAGATACTCTTTTGGTTATGCAGCCTGTCCAGACTTAGAACTTAACCGTCCTCTATTTGACTTGTTAAAACCAGAAGAGTTTGGGATAGAGTTAAGTGAAACTTTTCAAATCCACCCAGAACAATCAACTTCTGCTTTGGTTGTTTATCATCCTAATGCCAGTTACTATAATGTGTAACTAACCTTCTATGAAATTCGGAAGCGATGATTTATCTTCGCCTATAGCTTGGCATGTGGGCTTAAACTTTTAATCCATCTCAGCCGAAGCTAAAGCATCGGTTCCGTTTTCTTTCAGCTTATCTTCGCCTATAACTAAGAGCTTCTAAAATATGCTTCTTTGTTATAATCTCACTCTCATCCAAATCAGCAATAGTCCTTCCAACCTTTTGCACCTTTTTTATACTCCTAAAAGATAAATCAAAACGACTTATTGCCATCTCTAAAGTTTGCTTCGCCTCATCATCTAAAATACAATACTTCTCTATATCAGCATCGTTTAGTTTAGCATTAAAACTTTTTTGCCCTCTTCTTCTTGAAAAAATATGTCCAGCAACTACCATCTTATGCAACTCTTTAGATGTATAACTAACTTTATCGCTAACACTAACACTCTGCATAACAACACTCAAATCTATCCTGTCTAAAAAGGGGTCACTAAG
>JAGGWE010000068.1 GCA_021157665.1 Sulfurimonas sp. | reverse complement strand
CTTAGAATACTGTAAAACATTAGGCGATAAGTTTGTAGTTGGGGTTGCTTCTGATGAAGTAGTGGCTTCATATAAACCAAATGTTCCTATTATCCCTTTAGAGCAACGAATGAGAATGCTTAAGGCTTTAAAATGTGTAGATGATGTTGTATCGTATGATAAACTTGAGTATGTCACTAATTGTAAAGAATTAGATGTTGATATTTTTGTGATTGGAGAGGACTGGGGAGATAAACCTCATAATCTTGCAGTAGAAAAATATCTAAAATCAAAAGGGAAAAAGATAGTTCAAGTAAGCTATAACCCACAAACTTCGTCCACAAAGATAAAACAAAATGTCATAGCTCAATCCCATAAGGGTAAGTATGTGGCACACACTATTGAGTAAAAAATATCTAAGTGATAGATAATAAAAACAGGAGGGTTTCATAAGTGAGTAAGATATACAAAGATGACATTACTGATGAATGGTACTATCCTGCAAAAGTAGATTACTTTAAAACTGCCAATGACTAAGCTTTATTCCCCATAATAAGTCCAATCAATCCTCTTGCTCTAGCTTGGCTAACAGTCATTACTTTAGTCATAAAAAAATCCTTTAAGAAAATAAAGCACTCATATATCCAACTACACGACTTGTATCATTACTAGCATCTGCACTTGTTCGATAATCAAGTATTTGTGAACTAAGCTTTAGTTTATTTGCACTTTGCAGCATGGCTTTTACCCCTGTTATTCCACATGCCTCACATCCAGAATCTAGTTTTTGTATATCCTGATTTTGTACAGCATCTAAGCAGATTAAGTCTAGTTTATTGGCATCTTCTAAATTATAAAAATGACTTAAATCTGTACTTATAATAACCCCACAATCCTCTTGTACTAAAACAAAATCTATAATCTCAGAGATATATTCTGCGTCAATTTTACTGTAAACCAATTCAACTATTTTTGCATCAGGAATATAATGTTTTATAAATGGAAACTGTACCTCTGTAGAGTGCTCAATGTGAGCCTCTTGTAAACAACTTAATGAAAATTTATCTTTTAACTTTTGAGATAAATTATCGTCATTTTCAATATCTCCAAATGGAGTTGCATAGCTACTAAAATCACAAAGACTAATCCCGTTAAAAGCAACTTTATGTGAAGGACCAATCACAACAAATTTTTTAACATCTGATTTTTGTAAAATTCTATAAGCTATATTTGCCGTGTATCCAGAATAGATATATCCGGCATGTGGGACTATTATCGCTTTACTTTTCAGATTTGGCAGAGTTTGCTTTTCATTATAAAGTTTATTGAAGTGTTCAAAATATCTTTTCAGTTCATTTGTATTATCTGGGTAAAAACTACCTGCTACGCTCATTTCTCGTCTCATAATAAAACTCCTTTTTTATAATGGAAGTATTTCATCGAAATCTTCCTCTATATGTTCTACTCCATATCTATAAATACTCGGGTGTTCACTATATATAGATGGAGTTGCTCCAGCTTTCATACTTAAATGTTCTAAAAATAGTTCAGGAGTTGCTAACTGTTCCCAAACCTGAGGTAAAAAAGTTCCTTGAAATCTGCCATGTTTTAAAATCAATCCATCTTTATTTACTTTAACTTTTTGTACTAAATCAGCATAATCTTTATACTCTAAAATCTGAGGTTCACTTAAAACCGAGACTTCAAGGCTTAAGTGTGATAATTCTTCAACACTTAAAGGCTTAAATCGTGGGTCATTAAAACCAGCAGAGATAGCATTGTGAACCACATCATCAAAAAGTCTTCTATGTGAAATAATGGAACCTATACAACCTCTTAAATCATTATTATATTTGAGTGTCACAAAAACTGCACCATTATTTTCTAAAAATGGGTATTCTTCTAAAATACTTTTTTCATCTAGTACATAGTTTTTGTTAAATTTACTCAATATCGCTGTTTTAGCGATTCTTAATAAAATAGTATCAGTCATCTTTAACTCCTTCTATATTTTGTCAACTCGTCTTAGTCATATGATACACAATTTAGAATTTAAAAGTCCTAAATTCTTCATTTGATGATATTATGATTACTTTGTTAAACTTGCCTTTATTAAGTTGAACTTTTTTTAGTTCTTTAAAAGCCTTTGTTCCAATTTCATCAGTGATACAGTCTATTAAAATTAACCACCATTCATTATATAAACTGAAGTTTTGTTCGATTTTTTTATCTTTTTCATTGATAACAAGTTGAATGTTTTTATGTAATTCATAAGTATTCCAAGATAAATTATTTTTTTTAGTATTAGTATGAATATCTATTTCACAACTCTCACTACTTACAAGCTGTTCATTTTTGATAAAGTTTCTGTTGAGTCGTCTAACCTCTACTGCTATTTTATCATCAAGTACAAAGTCTGGTGTTACATTTCCAAGTGGTTCGTATTCTATTTTTGTGTAGTTTAGGCTTTGAAGATATTGTTTAGCTCTTAGCTCTTCTTGGTTTTGTTTTCTTTTCATGGTTTTATATATTAGCAGAAAATTACAAAAAGGAAAATATGTGGTTTATAAAGAATATTCTAAAAAGTAAGACTTGAAAGAGTAATGTAAATTTAAGGCGTGATTGAGGAAGGATACTATAAGTATCTGACGAAAGAACAACGCAGAAGTTGCGTTGCTATTTCAAATCGATTAAGGGAAGACTATAAGTCACCTTCGTGCTTACCTAGGTATTCTGCAACACCTTCAGTTGTAGCTTTCATACCTTCGTCACCTTTCATCCAACCAGCAGCACATACTTCACCATGCTCGTCAGTGAATTGCATTGCATCTACCATACGAATCATCTCATCGATGTTTCTACCAAGTGGTAAGTCATTGATAACTGCGTGACGAACTACACCTTTACCATCGATTAGGAATGAACCACGAAGAGCTACTGCTTCACCGAAAAGTACATCATAATCTTTAGAAATTTGTTTTGTAAGGTCAGCTACTAGTGGGTAACCAACTCTACCGATACCACCTTCGTTGATTGGAGTTTCTCTCCATGCAAAGTGAGAAAATTGGCTATCTACTGAACAACCGATAACTTCAACACCACGATCTTTGAACTCTTTAAGTCTGTGATCAAAAGCGATTAGCTCTGAAGGACATACGAAAGTAAAATCTAGTGGATAGAAAAATAAAACTGTACCTTTTTCACCCATGTTCTCTGATAATTTGAAGTCTTCAACGATTGAACCGTCACCTAAAACTGTTGTTGCTGTAAAGTCTGGAGCTTGATTTGTTACTAACATATATAATGTCCTTGTGTATTATTTAATTTGTTGACGAAATTTTAGCTAAAGATTATTAACTAACCTTAGATGGAATAAAGTAATATTTTTATTTAAGGATAAATTTTATCTTTTAGATTTATTGGCAGTTTTTACATATTCCAGATAAAACTAAATCGCTAGAATTTACTTTAAAAGTGTTTGTTTTTGCAACTTCATTTAGTATATTATCTAAATCAATAATAATATCTTGAATCTCTCCACATTTTTCACATGCCAAGTGGGAATGAGATTCTTTAGTAATTTCATAAACTGATTTGGCATGTGGAATTTTTACTTCTTGGATAAAAGAATTTTCTAACATTAGGTTAATGTTCTTATATATAGTAGCAAGTGAGATTGAGCTAAACTTTTTTACCATCACCTCATATAAGCTTTCAATAGTTATGTGACCTTGCACATGTAGTATGTCTGTAATAGCCAATCTTTGGGGAGTAGCCTTTAAATTATGTTGTCTTAAAATATTTGTATAATTAATCATGATGGAATTATACACTAATTTTTAATAAAGGATAAAAATTATTATTTATATTTAAAGATACTATAATTTATTAAAAGATAATAATTATCCTTTAAGTTTAAGAGAGTACAATTTGTTTAGTTAAAAAACATAGGAGTTTAAAATGAGACAATATGAAATATATAAGTGTAATAAATGTGGTAATGAAATAGAAGTACAAAATGTTGGTGGCGGAGAACTTTATTGTTGTGGTGAGGCGATGGAAATGATTACTGAAAATTTAACAATTGTAAATCTACTTAAATCATTCGCGGGTGAATCTCAAGCGAGAAACAAATATGAATACTTTGCAAAAGTAGCTCAAAAAGAGGGTTATAGAGATATAGCAGAACACTTTCAAAGAGCAGCAAATAATGAAAAAACTCATGCAAAACTAGAGTTAGCACTATCTAATAGAATGGTAAATAACTCAGAAGAAAGCTGGGGAACTACAGCACAAAATCTTCAAATGGCAATAGATGGCGAGAGTTATGAGAACTTAACTATGTATCCAGATTTTGCACAAATTGCTAAAGATGAAGGAAATAAAGAGGCAGCTAGACTTTTTACAGGTATAGGAAAAATAGAAGTAGAACATGAAAATATGTTTAAAATGCTTTTACAAAGATTAGAAGCTGAAGCTGAACATAAAAGTGAAAATGAAGAAGAAGCTTGGATTTGTGAAGTTTGTGGGCATGTTCATTATGGTAAAAAAGCTTTGAAAAAATGTCCAGTGTGTCTTCATGGAGAGGAATATCAATCAAGATTAAATTCTAAGAAGTAGATTTAATTTACTCTTGCTATAATTTCATCATAAGGAGAATCGATGACAAAAGAGTACATATTTACTTCAGAGTCTGTAACAGAAGGGCATCCTGATAAGATGGCTGATCAAATCAGTGATGCAATTTTGGATTATATAATTGAGAGAGATGCTAATGCCCGAGTGGCATGTGAAACAATGGTATCTAATGGTTTTTGTGTAATCGCAGGTGAACTTAAGACAATGGCTTATGCCCCAATGCAAGAGATAGCTAGAAAGGTTATTCAAGAGATTGGTTACACAGATGCTAATTATGGTTTTGATTATCGTGCAGCAGCAGTTTTAAATGGGATAGGAGAGCAATCTCCTGATATTAATCAAGGTGTTGATAAAGAAGATGGTGAGATAGGAGCAGGTGACCAAGGTATGATGTTTGGTTATGCCTGTAATGAAACTGATGTTTTAATGCCTATGCCAATCCATTTAGCACATCGTTTAACTCAAAAATTAGCTGAGGTTAGAAAAGAGGGGATAGTTCCTTATCTTCGCCCTGATGGAAAAGCACAAATAAGTGTTAAATATATAGGTGATAAACCAGTTTCAGTTGATACAGTTGTAATCTCAACTCAACATTCTCCAGATGTTTCTCAATCTCAAATTCGTAAAGATATGATAGAAGCAGTTATAAATGAAGTAATTCCATCAGAGATGATGAATGATGATACTACTATACATATTAATCCAACTGGAAAATTTGTAATAGGTGGACCACAAGGTGATGCTGGTTTAACTGGTAGAAAAATTATAGTTGATACTTACGGTGGAAGTTGTCCACATGGTGGAGGGGCATTTTCAGGAAAAGACCCTACTAAAGTAGATAGAAGTGCAGCTTATGCCGCTCGGCATGTGGCTAAAAATCTTGTAGCAGCTGGAGCATGTGATAGAGCAACAATTCAAATTGCTTATGCAATTGGTGTTGTTCAACCTGTATCAATAATGGTAGATACTCATGGTACAGGCAAGGTAGATGAAGAAAAAATTGAATCGTGTGTTAAAGAACTTTTTGATTTATCTCCTAAAGGGATTATAGATTCTTTAGATTTACTCCGTCCTATTTATAGAAAAACTGCTTCTTATGGACATTTTGGAAGAGAAGAAGATGGTTTTACTTGGGAAAAAACAAATAGGGTAGATGAGATTAAAAACTATTTAGATTTGTAACTTTTAAGTAAATTTCGTTCTAATAGAGTTCATTTTAGCTACATTTAAAAATCTTAACTGTATAGTTTGTTTACAAAATATTTAAGGAGAAAATATGGCAGTAATTATTAATGACACTTGTATCAACTGTGGTGCTTGTATCGATGAATGTCCAGTAGAAGCAATTGTAGATGAGGATGATAATCCATCAGATGAGGATATTTATTATGTTTACGCTGATAAATGTGTAGAGTGTGTTGGTCATCATGACGAACCAGCTTGTGCAACTGCATGTCCAACTGAGGGTTGTATCACTTGGAGTGCTATCGGTGATAGCCCAGAGCATCGTGAAGATATCACAGATGATCAAAGATCAAATAAAGAAGCTGTTGTAGAATAGTCTTTTTATTTATGAGGCACTTTTAAGTGCTTCATCTTTTTACCTCTATAAAATCTACAGTTTTTGTAGTAGACTCAATCTTTTTTTCACTTTAAACATAAATCAATCTTTTTTTGGGTATAATTCCATCCTAATTTTATATTTTTACAGGAGATTTGATGGAAAGAACACTATCAATAATTAAGCCAGATGCAGTTGCTAAAGGTGTTATCGGAAAAATTTTAGACAGATTTGAAAGTAATGGTCTTAAAATAGCTGCTACTAGAAAGATTCAACTTTCTCGTATGGATGCTGAAGCATTTTATGCTGTTCACGCTGAGAGACCTTTCTTTGGTGACTTAGTTGATTTCATGATTAGTGGACCAGTTGTAGTTTCAGTTTTAGAGGGTGAAAATGCAATGCAAATTAACCGTGATTTAATGGGTGCTACTAATCCTAAAGAAGCTGAAGCTGGTACTATCCGTGCAGATTTCGCTGAAAATATAGATGCAAATGCAGTTCATGGAAGTGATTCTGTTGAAAATGCAGCTATCGAGATTGCATTTTTCTTTTCAGAAAGAGAAATTTCTTAAGTTTAACTTTTGAAAATCACTCTTCGAAAAATTACTAAAACACCATTAGATTTTGAAATAAAATCTAATGAAATAACTTTTAAAGGTTATTTAGAGTATCATGGCGGTAAATTAATTTTACTTAAAGCAAATATTAGTGGTTTTTTAACTAAACCATGTGATACTTGTGGTGAAGAATTTAAATTGTCAGTGGATGAAGATGTTGAATTCTTCATTTGTGATGGTGTTTTTAAAGATGATAACAGCATTGAATTAGATGTTGTTGAATCTTTTAATGATATGGTAGAGATTGAAGAGCTTTTAAACTCTGAGATTGAACTTATCAAAAGCGACTATCATAGTTGCGAAAATTGTAAACAAAATTAAATAAAGGAAATAGATTATGGCAGTACCTAAGAGACGAGTATCTCATTCGCGTTCAGCAAAAAGAAGAACTCACTACAAAATAACTTTAGCTAAACCAGTTAAAGATGCAGATGGAACTTATAGATTACCACACCACATCAACCCAACTACTGGTGAGTATAAATAGTCAATGGTTAAGATTGCCATTGATGCAATGGGCGGGGACTTTGGTCCTGAGCCAATTGTTAAAGGTTGTATCCAAGCACTAAAGAAAAAACAATTTATACCTATTCTCGTAGGAAAAAAATCAGAAATTTTACCTCTGTTACCCAAGCGTTATAGAGATAAGATTTCTATAATAGAAACTGATGATGTTATATCTATGAGTGATGCTGCAACTGATGCAGTAAAAAGAAAAGAAAGCACTATATATAAAGCTGTTGAACTTGTAAGAAATGGTGAAGCTGATGGTGTTGTATCTGCTGGACATAGTGGAGCGACTATGACACTTGCAACTCTTAGACTTGGTCGCCTTAAGGGTGTGTCTCGTCCAGCACTTGCAACTCTTATGCCTACAAAAACTGGTCGTCGTTCGATTTTACTTGATGCTGGTGCAAATGTTGATTCTAAAGCTGAACATATAGCTCAGTTTGCAGTTATGGGTGGATGTTATGCAGAAGATTTGTTAAAGATTGAAAATCCAAGTATAGGTATTTTGGCAAATGGGGAAGAAGATTCTAAAGGTAATGAAGTTACAAAAGAGGCTTTTAAACTTTTAAAAGGCTACAAAGGTTTCAAGGGAAATGTTGAAGGTAGTGATATTTTTAATGGAAGCTGTGATGTAATTACTTGTGATGGATTTATTGGAAACCTTGTCCTTAAAGCTAGTGAAGGAGTTGCTTCTACTATCAGTGGCCTTATTAAAGACTACATCCGTAAATCGCCTATAGCAATTACCGGTGCGCTCTTAATGAGAAAAGTTTTTAAACTTCTCAAAAAGCAAATTGATTATGCAGAGATTGGTGGAGCTCCACTTATTGGTATAAAAGGTTGTGCAATCGTTAGTCACGGTAAGAGTAATGCTAAAGCAATTGAAAATGCAATTTATCAAGCTATATCTTATGTAGATACTGGTGTAAATGAGCATATTGTAACAAGATTAGAGATACTTAAACAAAAGGAAGCTTAACATGGCTTATGCAGCGTTTCGTTCGATTGGTGCTTATGTTCCAAGTAAAATATTAACAAATGAAGAATTGGCGACTATGGTAGATACTTCTGATGAGTGGATTACTAAAAGAACAGGTATTAAAGAGCGTCATATTGCAGGTGAAAATGAAACTACCAGTGATATGGGTGTTGAAGCTGCAAAACTTGCTATAGAGCGTAGTGGAATTGATTCTTCAGAGATTGATATGCTTATTTGTGCAACTATCTCACCTGATTATTTTTGTATGCCATCTACTGCGACTATTATCTCAACAAAACTTGGACTTGGTAATGTAACTGCATTTGATATTTCTGCTGCTTGTACAGGTTTTGTATATATTCTTTCAATCGCAAAAGCATTTATTGAATCAGGTATGAAAAAAAATATTTTGATTATTGGTTCTGAAAAACTATCTGCTATTACTGATTATAGTGATAGAGGAACTTGTATTTTGTTTGGTGATGGTGCTGGTGCTGCTGTTATTTCGGCAACAGATAACAAAGATGAAGCTATTATCGATGTTCATACTGGTGCTGATGGAAGTTATGCGGATTTACTTATGACACCAAATGGTGGTACAGGTTCTCCTCATGATTCATTAGAGCAAGAGGCTAAAAGTTGTTTTATGCAGATGAAAGGTAATGAAACTTTTAAAGTGGCTGTTCGTACTTTAACTAAAGATGTTGTAGAGATTTTAGCAGACAATAATCTTAATGGTACTGATATAAATCATTTTGTTCCTCATCAAGCAAATTATCGAATAATTAAAGCTGTTGGTGATGCTCTAAAATTAACACAGAAGCAAGTTGTTATTACTGTTGAAAAATATGGTAACACTTCAGGTGCTTCAATTCCAATGGCTATTAATGATATTTATGAAAAAGGGATCCTTAAAAAAGGTGAACTTATTCTTCTTGATGCTTTTGGTGGTGGGTTAACTTGGGGAAGTGCTTTAGTACCTTTTTCACCATTAAAATAATTCTTTTAAAGCTTTTTTAATATTTTTATGAAACTCTTTCTCATTAGGAAGAGTTAAATCACTATCTCTCATTTTTTTACCCCACATAGGCTCTGGAAAATAATTATCATTTTCAAATCTTGCCATTACATGAATATGAACTCTTGGAAGCATATTTGCGAATGATGCCATATTTATTTTTTTTGGATTATAGTAATCTTTCATCTCATATTCTATTAAATCATATACTTCCCAAAGTTTTGTGCGTAACTTCTTTGGAACATCACCCAACTCTTTATATGGTTCTTTCGTAAATATTTTTAACCAAGGTATTTCGCTTTGCTCTTTTTCAATGTATATTTCATTATCTTCATAAATTATCATAAGTATCTCTTTTTTGACAATTATATCGAATTTTTTTGAAGTTTAAAGAAGTTGGCATATGAGAATTCCACATGCCAATAAGTTATTTGAAGATTAGTCTCTATGTCTGTTTGAGTTAGAACGATTTCCACGGTAACCGCCACCGTCTCTACTTCCACCTTCACGGTTTCCACGGTAAGTACCGCCTCCACCTGAACGGTTTTTATCACGGTTCCCTTTGTAATTACTACTTCCACCACTTCTACTTCTTCCTCTACCTCTACTATTTCCACCACCACGCTGTGCAGCACGAGCAAGAACAGCGTCAAGTCTATCAGCAGGGATACCAATAGTATTTGGTCCTTTAATATCTTGTTGATCTAGTAGCATAGAGATAAGTTTGTAAGCCATTTGCTCCTCATCTATATCTTCACGAAGTTTATCTAAAACTTTGTGTGCTTCATCGTAGATTTTATGCTCTTCAACTTTTTTAACAAGTGAATCAATAGTTGAACTTCTTAAATCATTTTTACTTGGGATGAAAGCATGACCCATTGAAGTTCCAACTTTATTTTTAATGCGTTGAAGCTCTTTAAACTCTAATGGAGTTAAAAGTGTAATAGCCTTACCCTTGGTTCCAGCACGACCAGTTCTACCAATACGGTGAACATAAGATTCTGGGTCAAATGGGATATGGTAGTTAAATACATGTGAGATATTATTTACATGGATACCACGAGCAGCAACATCAGTTGCAACAAGAACTTTTACAGAGTTAGCTTTAAACCCTTTAATAACAGTTTCTCTTTGTCTTTGCTCCATGTCTCCATGAAGACCATTTGCTAAATAACCAGCGTTAGAAAGAACATTTGAAAGTCTATCTACTTCAGATTTTGTTCTACAAAAAACAACACATTTTTTAGTCTCTTCTGAATCCATAAGACGAATAATTGCATCATCTCTTTCAGATTCTTCGATAACATAGTAAAGTTGCTCAATATCAGAGTTAGTTGTTTCACCCTTAGTGATAGAGATAAACTCTGGGTTTTCTAAAATTCTAGAAGCTAGAGTTTTGATAGGTTGAGGCATTGTAGCTGAGAAAAGTAGTGTTTGACGCTTAGTTGGTAAAAATGAAAATATCTCATTAATATCATCTAAAAATCCCATATCTAGCATCTCATCAGCTTCATCAAGAACAACTATACTCGGAGCAAAGTTTTTTAACATTCCTCTTTTTAAAATGTCTAGTAAACGACCAGGAGTTGCAACTACTACAGATGCACCACGATTGATTAAATCAAGTTGACGGCTGTACGAACTACCACCATAAACGGTTACTGTTTTAGCACCTATATTTCTACCGTATTTGAAGATTTCATCAGAAACTTGAGTAGCTAGTTCTCTTGTTGGTGTTATAACTAACATCTCAACAGAGCCATTCATTTTCATGTTGTTTAGTGCTGGAAGAGCAAAAGCAGCTGTTTTTCCTGTACCAGTATGTGCTTGACCAACAATGTCACGACCATCTAAAATAAATGGAATAGCTTTTTCTTGAATAGGACTTGGAGTTACAAAACCAGCGAATTTTACGCTTCTAAGCATGTCGTTTTTTAAACCTAAGTCATCAAATGTGATTGTTTTTTCTTCTGTTGAAGAGTTTTCTTGTGCATTTTCTTGCATCATAATCCTTTAAAATTAAGGAGATGATACAAGTCTGCTCACATGCCAAATACACGGCTAAAGCATCTTCCCCTTAAATATAAAGCGAATTGTAGCTAAATAGACCTAAAAAACTATTAAAGTCAATTAGATTTAAAATACTTAAGTTTAAAAGTGTTTCAAAATTCTATATTAATTTTCTTTATAGATGACACATTTATTTCTTCCTGTATCTTTGGCTTGATATAAAGCTAAATCAGCTTTATGTAAAATCATAGGTATATCGGTATCTTTTTCTATATCAAAAATTGATATTCCTATACTTACAGTGTATTTTATTTTTTGCTTATCAACTACAATTTCTGAGTTATAAATTTCTTCACGAAATCTTTGAGCAAATATAAAAGCACCATCAACATCTGTTTCAGGTAGCATAACTACAAATTCTTCTCCACCTATTCTTGCAATAACATCAATATCTCTAGCTAGATTTAAGCATATGTTTGAAAAGTGCTTTAAAACATCATCTCCAATAGCATGTCCGTAGGTATCATTTATATTTTTAAAGTGGTCTATATCAAGCATTAAAAAACTAAGGTCATTTTTATATCTAGATGACCTTTGTAGTTCTAAATTTGATAACTCTTCAAATTTACGACGATTTACACAACCAGTAAGAGGGTCTATAAAAGCTAATTCCTCAAGTGCATTATTTTGTATTTGTTGATTTTTTAACTCAGCCTCTTTTCTAGCAAGGTATAGTTGTGTAAGCATATCACCTTTGAGAAGTTTTTGTCTTGTTATCTCATATGCATCATGAAGTTGTGCTATTTCATCTTTTAGATTTGAGTTGATTAATCTTAAATCTCTTCCACCAGATGCCAAGTGTTTCATAGCCTTTGTTAAGTTTAAAATTTGATTTTTAGAACTTATAAAAAAGAGATGTAAAATTATTTGAACAAATATTAAAACACTAAATATATATATTGTCCATAATAATAGTTTATAAAAATATTTATCTTGAGTCTCTTTAATTAGTTTGTTAATACTAATTAGAAGTTTATTCTCTACTTTGTATATGTTATTGATATGTGTTGTTACTGTGTCAAACCATAGTTTTTCATCTAAGTTTTCAAAATTTTTATTTAAAATTTGACTTTCATAAGATGATAATAGTTTTGTATCAGCAATATTTAGACTCTTTTTTAAAGAATTAATTTGGTTTTGTGTAGCTGTATCTTCAAATAATTTTTTAAAAGTTCTTTTTGAACCAACTAATTTTATAAATTCATAATATTCTCTAGATTTAAAATCTTTTTGATTTATTACAATAGTTCCTAAAGCCCTTTGCAGACCATTAGATTCTTTAAAATAAAGAAGAGATGATAGTGTTGAGATGGATGATGATATATCCTTATCGTTATTTAATATTGAGATTTTTGTATTTAATTTAATTGTATTATTTATAATATTTGAATAAAATTTTAAAATTTCATTAACAGAAATCTCTTTTTTATTAACTTTGTTACGAATAGATTCCAATGAATCTATTTTTGTTTCAATTTTATCAAATATTTTAACTATATTTGTAGGTTTATTATCTCTTATTGAATAAAGTTTTATTTTTAATTTTTTAATTGAATCATCAACTTTAGAGTATTGAAGTTTTAAATCTTGTGTAAATTTATTATCTGGAGATGTTACAACTGCACAACTTAAACCTCTTTCTATTTGTAAAGTATGAGTTACTTTATTTACTTCAGAAAGGACAAGGGATATTGTTGCTGTTTTTTTAATATTTTGATATTCTGTATAGTTAGTAAATAAAATTACTATGCCTAGTATAATCATCCCTACAAGTGGAACTATTGTTGATAAAATTAATCGTTTTGTAAAACTAAATGTGTTTATAGTTTTGTTAATTAACTTTTGGTGAAGAGAGGTCTTTTCTTTAGAGTTATTTGTGATTTTACATTTATTAAAGCAATTTGTTAACGGAGCATCTTCAATAATATTATTAATCAGAGAATCTGTTAGTTCAAGTACGACCTCTTTCGCTTGTATATAGCTATCTGAGTTTAAAAGCTTTTCTTTGATTTGAGGAAGTTTTTTAATAAATTCATCATGTTCAACTTTATGTTTTTGTAATTCTTTACAATCACACTTTTCAAGTAAGTCCTCTTCATAATGGAAATGAGCTATTAATTCTTTTTCAAAAGAGTCAAAACACTTTATTAAGTGTTCATTTGACACATCGCTATCAATAGCTAAAGAGAGTTTAGAAACAGAGTTTAGTAGAGATTCATGCTCTTTATCTAATCTTTCAACATCAATATTAAGACCAATATTCCATTTAACCATAAAACGATTATAGCCTCGTATTTGTTAAAGAATTATAAATATTGTATAATTTTTTAAATAAATAATTAGGTTGCCCTATGGATGTATATATGATGCTTTTTATCGTTGTTTTTTGTTTTTTTGTTTTTTTAACTGTTTTATATTTAAAACAAAAAGATTTGTTGCGTTTAGCTTTAGAAAAAAACAAGGAGTTAGATTCTTGGCATGTGGAGATGACAAAAGAAAAAAATGATTTGCAACTTAAATACGCTGTTTTAAATACTCGTTATGAAGAGGAGATAAAATCTTCAAATGAAAAACTAGCTGTACTTAGATCTGCAAAAGATGAGTTAAGTAAAGAGTTTAAACTTTTAGCAAATCAAATCTTTGAAGATAAATCAAAACAGTTTTCTCATATTCAAAAAGAACAGTTTGAAATTTTGTTAAAACCATTTCGTGAACAGATAACAAATTTCTCGACACAATCAAAAGAGCAGTTTAATCTAAGTGCGAAAGATGGACATCTACTTAAAGATGAACTACTTCGTTTAAAAGAGATGAATGCACAACTCTCTACTGATGCACTAAACCTTACAAATGCTCTAAAGGGTGAAAATAAAACTCAGGGAAATTGGGGTGAGATAGTTTTAGAAAGAATTTTAGAAGAATCAGGTTTAAGAGAAGGGATTGAGTATCAAACACAAGCTACTTTGAAATCAGATGAGGGTAAAACTTATAGACCTGATGTAATTATCCACATGCCACAAAAAAGAGATATAGTTATCGATTCTAAGGTTTCGCTTGTTGCTTATGAAAGGTTTATGAGCGAAGAGAACCCACATGCTAAGTCTATTGCACTTAAAGAACATCTGCAAAGTATATCTGGGCATGTTAAAGAGTTAAGTGCTAAAAATTATGAGAAATTAGAGGGGATTAATACTCTTGATTATGTTCTTTTATTTATGCCGATAGAGGGTGCATTTCACTTAGCACTTGGAGAGGATGGGGAGTTCTTTAAAAAGGCATATGATAACAATATTTTAGTAGTTTCCCCATCAACTTTACTTGTAACACTAAGAACGATAGAGCATATTTGGAGAACACAACGACAAGAAGACCATGCACTGAAAATTGCTTCTGAAGCTGAAGCAATGTATGAAAAATTGGTTGGCTTTGTGGATGAGATGAAAAAAGTTGGTTCACATATTCAAAAAGCACAAGACTCTTTCGATATATCTATGAATAGATTAAAAACTGGACGAGGTAACATTATAAAAAGAGCAGAAAATATAGTGGCTCTTGGTGTAAAACCTAAAAAAACTCTTTCAATCGAAAGTGAGGTAGAATAATGAAAATACAAACACAATACAGTTATGAGAAAATATGGACAGATACAAGTGAAAATGATTTAATCAAAATTATCTCAGAAGAAGTTGGTGAAGATGCCGCTATTGGTACTCTTGAGTATATAAAAAGTGTTATATCCAATGGTAAAGTTATTACAGTTGGTAGTTGTAGATTTAAAATAAAAGGGATTAAGGATGTGGAACTTTAAGAGTTGAGTTTAAAGTCCATCCGATTAGAGCCATTAACATAACTACTAAAAAAGCTGGGATTAAAGAGTAAGTAGCTGCTAAATAAACTAACCATAAAAGTATCGCTCCAAGTGGGGTTGGTACACCTGTGAAATATTTATCAACTTCACCTGCATCAGTATGTAGGTTAAAGTGGATTAATCTTCTAAGTCCTGAGATTACATAGTAGATACTTACTATGGCTGCAACGATAAGCCACATGCCAGAGAGTGAAGAGGCATAAACTGCTTGAAAGATTAAAAATACAGGAACAAGAACAAAGCTTAAAAAATCAGCAAAGCTATCAAGCTGAACACCAAACTCATTTGATAAGTTATATTTTCTAGCAATCTTTCCATCAAAAATATCAAAAGCCCCACCAACCCAAGCTAAAATAATTGCTAAGAAAAAATTGTTTTGAGTTATAAAATAAGTAGCCATAAGTCCTGCTGTAATATTTACAAAAGTAAAAAGATTTGCTAGGTTAAAGTGAGAAGAGGGAGTCCATAAAAATTTCATAAAGTACCTTATATTTTAATTGCAGTATTATAGCTAATTGAATTATTAAAGAGATAAAAGAAAAGAAGATATGTTAATATTGATAATCCATATCAATATTAATTTGTAATTAAGATAAGTATGGTTATTATTTCCAAACATAAAAAATATTTAGGGAAAATGATGAAAAGAATATTAAAAATAGGTTTAGTAACATCTGTGATTTTAAGTAGTGTGTATGCAGAGGATGTCTCTAGCATACAAGAGATGTTCACAAACGGTGAAGTAAGTGGTCAAATTCGTTTTGGTTACCTTGATGTTGATACAGATGTAGCTGGTGAAAATGATACTTCAGCATCTGCTATTGGTGGTCAGTTAAAATTTGAAACTGCTTCATTTCATGGGATTACCCTAGGAGCTGCTGTTTATACATCACAAGCTATCACTGCTCTTAGTGGTGAACAGAGTGATGGTAAGTTTAATGAAGAGTTAACATCTAGTGAAAAACATTATACAGAGTTAGCTGAAGCGTATATTAACTATGCAAATGATGGTTTAAATATCTGTGTTGGTCGTCAACTACTAGATACTCCTCTAGCAGATAGTGATGATATAAGAATGACTCCACATACTTTTGAAGCAGCAGTTGCATCTTATACATTTGATGATATTGGTTTAACTTTGATTGGAGCAAGTATTCAAAGATGGCAGGGTGTTGATGCTGATTATAAAAATGTTACTAATAATAAATGGGTTGAAACAAATCGTGAAGATGGAAGTGGAACATATATGGCTGCTGCTGTATATTCAAAAAACAACCTAGAAGCTGGTGCTTGGTATTATGATGTTGATAAGGCTGCAAAAGCTACTTATGTAGATGCAGCATATACACTAGAACTAGGCAAAGCTGAACTTACAGTTGCTGCTCAGTATTTAAGTGAAAGTGAATCAGACAATAGCGATATAGATGGTAGTATCGCTGGAGCTATGGTTGAAGCTTCATTTTTTGGCATAACTGCAGGATTGGCATATGATGATGTAAGTGTAGATGATGGAAAAGAAATTTTTGAAGGATTTGGTGGTGGTTCATCATTTACAAATATGGATACTATGACAGCTGGTTCACTTCACGATGGAACTTATGGTGATGGTAAATCTTTCGTAGCATCTTTAGGTTATGAGATTGCTGGTGCAAATATCTTTGCAGCATATGGTGATTTTAAAGCTGATGCTATTGCAAGTGGAACGAAAGCTCATGTAACTGAGATAGATTTAGGTATAGAGTATGCATATAATGATGAGTTTGATGCATCACTATACTATATCATCGGTGAAGATAAAGAGTCTGCAGATAAAACAGAATTTGATGATTCTCATATTCAGTTAACTCTTAACTATAATTTTTAAGAACTATAATGAAAACATTAAAAGATTGTCAAAAAGCTTGTGTAGTTAAAGTAGTTAAGTTAAATGCAAAATCTGATTTAAAACAGAGACTTATCTCTTTTGGAATTATGAAAGAAGCAGTTATAGAGATAATTGAACATGCTCCTGCTAAAAGTACTATAGAGGTACAAGTTGGAAAAATGAAAATAGCTTTAAGAGCTGAAGAAGCAGGACTAATAGAGGTACAAAAAATATGAATGAATCAACTTCTAAAATTTGCCCTATTATAGCTAATCATATAAAAGTAGCACTTGTTGGTCAGCCTAATGTTGGTAAGAGTATGCTTATTAACTCTATCTCAAATGCTCATCTGCATGTGGGAAATTTTTCTGGTGTAACGGTTGATAAAACTGAGGTTTTATTTGATTATAAAAATCATCATTTTACAGTAGTAGATTTACCTGGAACATATGCATTTACTGATTATACTATCGAGGAGAGAGTAACTCATAAATATTTATGCGCTGAGAGTTATGACCTTATCATTAATGTAGTAGACTCTACAAATTTAGCAAAAAATCTTCAACTTACTTCTGAACTTATGAGTATGTCAAAAGATGTTGTTATAGCTCTAAATATGAGTGATGAAGCTCAAAAAGAGGGGATAGAGATAGATGCAGAGTATATGACTCAGCTTTTAGGTGTCCCTTGTATTAAAGTTTCAGCTCAAACAAAAGAGGGTATTGATGATCTTATTGATGCTGTTTTAACTCAGTATGAAAGTGAAAAACAAGAATCTAAACTGATTTTTAGTGAGGCAGTTGAAGAAGAGATTACTGTAATTGTTAAGTATTTAGAAAAACATAAATATGAAGCTAACAATTCTTATCGGCATGTGGCGATTAATCTTTTAAAAAACAATCCTAAGACTTATAAAAGAATTCATGAAAATCCTATCTGGACAGAACTTCAACCTATTCTCATAGAAGCATCTCGGCATGTGGAACTTCATCATGATAGTGATGACATTAGAGAAGCTTTTGCAGAAGAGTATGCTTCTTTTAACCGTGGTATTGTTACTGAGGTTGTAAAGCAAAAAAAAGAGCAAAAAGAGAAAACGCTAACTGAAAAAATAGATAATGTTTTAATCCATCAACTCTTTGGGATTCCTATATTTTTATTTTTTATGTGGGGATTATTTCAACTTACATTTGAAGTTGGGGCAATTCCTATGGAGTATATAGATGGTTTTTTTGCTTGGTTGGGTGATGTTGTTGGTGCAACAATAGCAAATGATGATATGCGTTCACTTGTTGTTGATGGAATTATTGCTGGGGTTGGTGCGATTGTACTTTTTACTCCAAATATTATTATTCTTTTTATAGGGATTGCTCTTTTAGAGGGTACAGGATATATGTCAAGAGTTGCATTTTTGCTTGATGGATTTTTTCATAAATTTGGACTTCACGGACAATCATTTATCCCTCTTGTAACTGGTTTTGGTTGTTCTATTCCAGCTTATATGTCTGCAAGAATTCTTAAAAATGATCGAGATAGACTTTTAACACTTTTTATCATAGGTTTTATGAGTTGTGGTGCTAAACTACCTGTTTATGTCCTTTTTGCAGGGGCTTTTTTCTCTCCTGAGATGGCTGGGAATATTCTTTTTCTTATTTATATTGGTGGTGCTATGTTAGGTTTAATAGCTGCGAAAATCTTAAAACTTACAGCTTTTAAAGGTGAAGATGAGCCATTTGTTATGGAGATGCCAAAGTATAGACTTCCCTCTGTAAAACTTATTTGGCATACAGTTTTAACAAAAACTATGATGTATTTGAAAAAAGCAGGTACATTTATTGCCGCTGCTTCTATTCTTATTTGGTTTTTAAGTAATTATCCTCATAATTTAGAGTTAGTTCAAGAGTATGAAACTAAGATTGAAATGGCAATTAATGAAGATGAAAAAATAGATTTTGAGAATCAATTGGCTGTTGAACATTTAGAACAAAGTTATTTAGGGACTATTGGTAAATTTTCAGTACCAATATTTGCACCACTTGGCTTTGACTGGAAAATGAGTGTTGCACTGCAGGCTGGATTAGCTGCAAAAGAGGTTGTTGTATCAACTTTAGGAGTTTTATATTCATTAGGTGCTGATGTAGATGAAGAAGATAGTTCTCTTATCAATGCAATTAGTAAAAATATATCATTTCCATCAGCAATCGCTTTTATCGTGGTAATTATGATTTATTTACCATGTTTAGCTGCTTCAATAGTATTTACTCGTGAAGCAGGTGGGATAAGATACTTCTTTTATCTTTTAGCATTTACATCTGTGACAGCATATGTTATGGCATATATTGCTTATAATATAGTTAAGTTATTTTCTGCTTAACTTTACTTAGATATACTTATATACTAAATAAAGAATATGGATTAAATATGAAAAAAATATTAATGATTGAAGATGATTTAGAGTTAGCTGAAATACTTACTGAGTATTTAGAACAGTTTGAGTTTGAAGTGATTACAGAAGATGATCCATTTAAAGCTGTTAGTATATTAAAACTAGAACCATTTGATTTAGTCATATTAGATCTTACCCTTCCGGGGATGGATGGTTTAGAAGTTTGTGAAGCAATTCGTGAGCGTCAGGATATTCCTATTATTATCTCATCAGCAAGAAGTGATGTTACTGATAAAGTTAGAGCTCTTGAACTTGGTGCTGATGATTATATGCCAAAACCATATGATCCACGAGAACTAGAAGCTAGGATTCATTCAGTTTTAAGAAGATATGAAGCTAGAACAGAGGCAAAAGAGGAATCTAAAAGTGATTTTAAATGTGATAATTCAACTATGATTATCTCATATAAAAGTAGAAATATTGATTTAACAAATGCAGAGTTTGGAATACTTTCATACATGATTTCAAAGCAAGGTTTAGTTGTTTCAAGAGAAGATTTAATCCATAATGTAAATGCTATAAATGAAGATTCATCAAACAAAAGTATAGATGTTATGGTTGGTAGAATTAGAAATAAACTTGGTGATAAAACACTTATAGAATCTGTTAGAGGTGTTGGTTACAAACTTCTTAAATAAAAATTATATAATTTTTTCTTTAGTGAGAGGAATTAGCGAAGGAATTACTTCCTTTGATAAGGAGACAAATATTGCGTAAACATGCTGTACTTTTAACTGTACTTTTTGCTTTAATTGTAACACTTGTTATCATAAGTGCGGTGTTTTGGGAGTTTTATAAACTTAACAAGCAACAATATATAAATCATATTTTTACAAAATACTCAGTAATTACACAGATATATCGTGAACATATGCAAAAAGAAAATGTAAATATTTTATTTGAAGCAAATCTTGCTGTTTATAATTTTAAAATTGAAAAAGATGTATCAGAGCAAAAAAAAGTTCTCAAAAAAGGTAAGATTTTAAAAAGAAAAGGTTTTGAAAATATAAATCAGCTTTTAAGAAATGAGGAATCTTTTTCTCAAAAAGTAGTTAAAAACTTAAGAATAACTATGCTCCAATACTCATATAAAATTTTCTTTTATATACAATCACCAAAAGGTTATATACTTATTCATGATGAAGATTTAAAACCTTATAGACCTTGGAATATGTTTTATGCTTATGCAATAATTATCTTGATAGTTTTTATCTCTTTTATACTTATTTTACAAAGATTAAGACCCTTAATTAGACTAAGAAAAAAGATTGCTCAATATGGTAATGGTGATATGAATGTATCATTTCAAACAAATGGTAAAGATGAAATCGCACTAATAGCTACAGAGATGGAAAATACAAGAATAAAGATTAATAATCTCTTAGAATCTCGTACACTTTTTTTAAGAAATATTATGCATGAACTTAAAACACCTATAGCTAAAGGTACTATTGCTACGCAGATGTTAGATACACAAAAGCAAAGAGATAGATTTAGTTCTATTTTTGGAAGATTGGAGTCTCTTGTAGGAGAGTTTGCTCTTATTGAAGAGGTTACATCTTTAAATGATAAAAGTGATTTTAAAGAGTATAGGCTAGTAGATATTATAGATGGTGCTATAGATATGGCAATGATAGATAAAGAGTCTGTAACTATATGGGTTTCTTCATCAGAAAAGATATACGCAAATTATAGATTATATACAACGGCTATAAAAAATATGATTGATAATGGCATAAAGTATTCAGTTGATAAACATATAAAAATTGTAATGATAAATAATGAATTATGTTTTGAAAGCTTAGGAGAGTGTATTAAATATCCTCTCTCATATTATATTGAACCATTTACAAAAGACAATCCTTCAAAAAATAGTTTTGGATTAGGTTTATATTTAGTTGATTCTATTTTGAAAGTACATGATGAAGTTTTAGCTCATGAGTATGATAATGGGGTTAATCGTTTTATATTTGCGTAAGCTTATAAATGTAGAATATGTAAGTACTTCTCCATAAAGAACCCTAACTTCAGAAGATTAAAAAGAGGGCTAATGCAAGGCGAAGATTCGTAGGAGCTACTAGTAGCTTCAAGGATTTTCAACGAAGTAGTAGCCCTCTTTTTAAGCTTCCCTTCGGGCGATAAGTAAATAGCACTATTGCGTCGTTAGATTCATTTGAACTAGTAAACTAGTCCTGCATAAATCTGCCTAGCACTAGAACTAATTTACTTATCGCTGAAGTTGGGGTTCTTTATGGAGAAGTACTTATCATGGAACAGTATAAAAAGCCTTTTCTTTTAATTTTCTTTGCTCTCTCTTTTTTTATGTTTGGATGGTTGTCTCATTCAGCATACTCACCTATTCATAAGATAAAGCAGTTGTCAGTTTTAGATAAAATAAAAAAAGATAAAGAGTTAAAAGTTGTTTTACTAAATGCACCTTCTACTTACTATATAGGGGCAAATGGAGCGCAAGGTTTTGAGTATGACCTTTTAAAAGCCTACGCAGACTCCTTAGATGTTAAACTTAAAATAGTAACGGCTAATACTGTTAAAGATGCTATAGAATTAGGTAAAGATTCAACTATTCATATTACATCTGCTTCACTTACTAAAACTGCTAAACGGGAAAAAGAGTTTAATTTTGGACCATCATACTTTGAAGTACAAGAGCAGGTTATATGTAATCGTAGTATGATAAAAAGTAAAAAGTTTCCAAGAGATGTTGAAAGTTTAGTTGGGTTAAATTTAAAAGTTGGTGAAGGAACAAGTTATAGCGATACTATTCGTTCATTAATTAAAGATGGTTTTGATATTAATGCCACTTTTAGCAGTGATTCAACAGAAGAACTTTTAGAACAGGTTGCTTCACATAAAATAGATTGCACTATTGCTGATTCAAATATATATGCACTAAATTTGCGATACTATCCTGAGATGCATTTAGCATTTACTATAAGTGAAAGAGAGCAATTAGCATGGGTTCTACCAAAAGGTGCAGATGAATTAGAAGCTGATATGTACTCTTGGTTAAATGATTTTAATCAAAGAGGAAAAATGGCAGAATTAAAAGATCATTATTATAGCAATATCCATTTCTTTGATTATTATGATAATAAAATGTTTTATAAAAGAATTGAAACAAGGCTACCAAAATATAAAAAGATTTTTATTAATGCAGGAGAGAGATATTCTATCCCTTGGGAACTTTTAGCAGCCATATCTTATCAAGAATCACATTGGAATCCACATGCCAAAAGTTTTACTGGGGTTAGAGGTATGATGATGCTTACAAAAACTACAGCAAAAATTTTAGGTGTTAAAAATCGTCTTGACCCAAAACAGAGTATTGTTGGTGGTACAAGACATCTTAAACAGATGATAAAGTTTGTACCACAAGAGATAGATGGTGAGAATCGTTTGAAATTTGCATTAGCTGCATATAATGTTGGGATGGGGCATCTTAATGATGCTAGAAAATTAGCTGTAAGACTTGGATATAATCCAGATATATGGAGTGATTTAAAGCAAGTTTTACCACTTCTTTCTAAGAAAAAATATTATAGAACATTAAAATATGGATATGCAAGGGGTGAAGAACCTGTAAAATATGTAGAATCAATTTATGATTATAGAGATATTTTAGAAAATAATATTGAAGAGATTGCGGAGAAAAAAGAAAATGAAAATATTTAAATTAGTAATGCTAGGTTTATCATCCATGGCATTAGGAACAACACTTTGTGCAACTTTAGTAAGTGAGAAAGTTACATTAAAACCTAATATGACAGTTGAGTATAATAAAGTACCATCTTCTGTAGATACAATCAGTGAAGTGTTTACTGAGGGTATGTTTTATGGACGACTTAGAACAAATATATTTATGTATGATTACAAAGATAACTCGAAGTTTGACCATAAAGCAATGGGTGTAGGGGGTAGCTTTATTTATAAAACGGCACCAATATCTGGACTTAGTGCAACGATAGGTTTATATACTTCTCAAAATCCAGCTTGGTTTAGAGAAGATGCTCAAGATGTAGGTTTGGTAAAATCTGGTAAAGATACTTTTAGTCGTTATGATGTGGTAAATGATAATAAATTTGGTATGACTCTGTTTGGACAGGCATATTTACAATATGAGATAAATAAAACAACTTTTATTCTTGGTAGGCAATTATTTGAATCTGTTTTTACAAAATCAAATGATACAAAAATGATACCAAATACATTTGATGGTCTTACTGCCACTATAAAAGAGATACTAAAAACAACGATACAGTTGGCATATATGGATAAACAGAAACTTCGTGACCATACTAATTCTCATGATGTTATAGCAGTTAATGATTGGGAAGAAAATGATGATTCTGCTATTAATAAAAACTTAACAGTTGATAGAATAGGTGATAATAATAAGTTGTTAATCGCAACAATCACAAATAAATCTATAAAAAATCTAAAATTAAATCTTAGTTATGCTCTTGTTCCTGATGTTATTAGTAATCTTACTTTTGAGAGTCACTATACAATTCCAATTAATAATGGATGGAAACTTATACCTGGATTGAGATATATGCAACAGTTTGATCATTTAGGGGCATCTTATGGTGTTGCAAATCTTAAAGCAAATCAACATGGCTATACAGATGAAAATAGTTTAGATTCTAATTTTTTAGCACTTAGATTAGATATAAAAAAAGATGCTTTTTTAGCTCGTTTTGGATATTCTAAAGTTGCAGATAAAGCTGACTTAGTAACTCCATGGAGAGGATTTCCTACTGGTGGATTTACTCGTGCATTGGCTCAGTATAATTGGTATGCAAATACAAAAAGTTATATGTTTAGAGCTGGATATGACTTTGGTAAGGCTAATATAATACCAGGTTTTAGTATTATGGCTCGTTATGTTATTCAGGATTTTGATGATAACAAAGATGGTGTCGCTGCAGATAATAAAGTTATCCATGTGGATATGTATCAAAATATTAGTAAAAATTTAGTGGCTAAAGTAAGACTAGGTTTTGTTGATGTTGATGATTCTATATTAAAGTCTGATGGAACAAATAAGAGTGATACTTCTTATAATGAGTATCGTTTTGAGTTAAACTACTTCTTTTAAAAGTAGTTTAACTGTTTTAGAGAACTACTTCGCCCTCTTTCCCTTCGGCTAAATCACTTAAGAATTTTTCCATGTCATATTTTACTCTATACTCTGGAGTCATTATGTGAATAAGTATGTCACCTAAATCAATAACTATCCAGTCACCACTTTCATCAACATTGTTGAAGTTTTCTTCTGGTTTAAGTCCTTTTTTTAAGTGATCTAATAATGCCACAGTATGTCTCGAACCAAGTGAAGATGCAATAATTGCATAATCAACAAAGTAATTTTTCTTACTTAAATCAAAAACTTCAATGTTCTCTGCTTTATTCATATCAAGAATTGATGTTATTTTTTCTATTCTATTGTTCATTTTTTTCCTTGTAAAATTTTATTATTTCATCTGAGCATATTTTTGATAGCTTATCTCTATCAATACTTTTTCTTAGATTTGTTGAAGATATATCTTCTTTTATCTTAAGTTCTAAAAAGTTTTTTGGAATTTCTATATCATCCCTATGTGCAATTACAAATGTAACAAGAGTTTTAAGCTCATTGTATCTGTCCCATTTTTGAAGTGTTTTTAAATTATCAGCACCAATTATCAGATAGATTTTTTTATATCTTTTTAAAAGATACTTAACACTATCTATACTTGATACCTTTTTTTCTAAATCAACTTCATAACTATTTATTTCAACATTTTTATAAGACTTATAAATCTTTTTAAGCCACTTACATCTTAGCGCTGAAGGTGCATAAAAACCTGATTTAAAAGGGTTTAAGAAAGTTGGCATTATCACAACTTTATCAATCTCTTTTAGCTTTAAAGCTTCGTTAACAATAGCTTCATGACCGATATGTGGTGGATCAAAAGAACCACCAAAAAGTGCGATAGTCTGCATATCACTCCTAATTTAAAGCGAATTATAACTAAACTTTGGATAAAATAACCGAATTTAAAAATTATAGGGAATATAATGGCACTTAAAATAGCAATTAATGGATTTGGTAGAATCGGTCGTTGTGTTGCAAGAATAGCAGCAACAAGAAATGATGTTGAAATTGTAGCGATAAATGATATGGCAACTATGGATATGATGCTTTATCTTCTAAAGAATGACTCTGTTCATGGAACTTTTAAAAGTGATATTGAGCAAGTTGATGATAATCACATTAGTGTAGATGGTCATAAAATTAGAATATTTTCAGATAGAGATCCTAAAAATCTTAAGTTTGCTGATTGTGGTGCTGATATGGTTTTAGAGTGTACAGGTGTATTTTTAACTCAAGAATCTGCTCAAGTTCATATTGATAATGGTGTTCCTAAAGTTTTATTTTCAGCTCCTTCAAAAGATACTGCAACTGATACTTTTGTAATGGGTGTAAATGAAGAATTATATGCTGGGCAAAAAATTGTTTCAAATGCATCTTGTACTACAAACTGTTTAGGTCCTGTTGCTAAAGTTTTAGATGATGCATTTGGGATTGAGAAAGGCTTAATGACAACTATTCACTCATACACAAATGATCAAAATATTTTAGATGTAAAACACTTAAAAGATAAACGCCGTGCAAGAGCAGGGGCTATCAATATGATTCCGACAACTACTGGTGCTGCAAAAGCTATTTCGCTTGTTATGCCACAACTTAAAGGTCGTTTACATGGGCAGTCTGTTCGTGTTCCAACACCAGATGTTTCTATGGTTGATTTAAATGTTGTTGTAAAAAGAGAAACTACTAAAGAGGAAGTTACTCGTGTATTTAACGAGGCTGCTGATGGAAGACTTAAAGGTCTTTTATTAATGGATAAAGATATGAGAGTATCTCAAGACTTCGTTGGTTGTGAATATAGTTCTATCGTTGCTGAGGATTTAACTCAGGTTATTGGTGGAGATATGGTTAAAATTATGGCTTGGTACGACAACGAATGGGGCTACTCAATGAGACTTATTGATATGGCAATCCATATCAGTAAATAGGTTGGCATGTGGAACTTTTAAATATAAAAAAACTAGATTTACAAAATAAAAAAGTTTTTATAAGATGTGATTTTAATGTACCTATGGATGAGTTTGGAAATATCTCTGATGATAGAAGAATTCGTTCAGCTATTGCAACTATAAACTTTTGTTTAGATCAAGATTGTTCGATTATTTTAGCTTCACATTTGGGTCGTCCTAATGGTGAAGTAAATGAAAAGTACTCACTTATGCCAGTGGCAAGAAGACTTCATCAACTTTTAAAAAGAGAAATAATTTTAGCTAAAGATGTTGTTGGTGATGATGCAGTTGCAAAAGCAGCAGCACTTAAACCAACTGAAGTTTTACTTTTAGAAAATCTTCGTTATGAAGCTGGTGAAACTAAAAATGACATAGAGTTGTCTAAAAAATTAGCTGATATGGTTGATATTTATATTAATGATGCTTTCGGTGTTTGTCATCGTGCTCACTCTTCAGTTGCTGGAGTAACTGAGTTTTTTGATATTAATCATAAAGCTGCTGGCTTTCTTCTTCAAAAAGAGATACAGTTTTTTGGTAAACTTATGAAAAAGCCAACTCGCCCTTTTGCAGCGATTATTGGTGGTTCAAAAGTTTCAGGAAAACTAGAAGCTTTAACAAATCTACTTCCAAGAGTTGATAAAATTTTTATCGGTGGAGGGATGGCTTTTACATTTTTAAAACAGATGGGATATAACATTGGTGCATCTTTAGTTGAAGATGATTTACTTCAAGATGCTCAAAATGTTATGGATGAAGCTAAAAAACTTGGTGTTAAGTTTTATTTGCCAGTGGATGTTATAGCTGCTGAGAAGTTTGCTGCTGATGCTGTTAGTAAGATTGTAACTGCTCAAGAGATTCCAGATAACTGGATGGGTCTTGATATTGGTCCTGCAACTGTTAGACTTTATCGTGAGGGTTTAAATGATGTTCAAACAATTCTATGGAATGGACCTATGGGTGTTTATGAGATGGAAAAATTTGCTCGTGGTTCATCTAAAATAGCTCACTTTGTAGCAGATTCTTATGCAACAACTGTTGTAGGTGGTGGTGATACTGCTGACTTAGTTCAAAGAATCGGACTTGATGAAGAGATGAGTTTTATCTCAACTGGTGGTGGAGCATCACTAGAGCTTTTAGAGGGTAAAATACTACCAGGTGTAGCACCTCTAATCATAGAAGAATAGATTTAATTTACTCAATACTCGTTCCCATGTTTTTACCCTCAAGGGGCACTTGGACTTGGGAATGTATATATAAACTAAAAAGGCAAGTCAATGATAATAGCAGCAAATTTAAAAACTAACCTTACTAGAAAACAAACTACAGAGTATGTAGCAGAATTAGAATCATATTTAAAAATTAATAATATAACCCAAGAAGTTTTAGTATTCCCTGCAACTTCAAGCTTAAACGCACATGATGGAGATGTTATCATTGGTGCTCAAAATGCTTATGCAACTCAAAATGGTGCTTTTACGGGTGAGATTGGTTTAGACCATCTAAATGAGTTTGAGATAAAAACTATTTTAATTGGACATAGTGAAAGAAGACATGTTTTTGGTGAAACTCAAGAGGAACTTGTAAAGAAGTTTAACTTTTATAAAGATTTAGGTTTTAAAATAGTTTATTGTATTGGTGAGCCTTTAGAAAAAAGAGAAGCTGGTAAAGAGGAGATGATGAAATATATCTCTGCTCAATATGAGGGTATTGATACAAGTTATGAAAATCTTATTATTGCTTATGAACCAGTTTGGGCAATTGGAACTGGACTTACTCCAACTCTTGAAGATATAGAAGCTATTCATACGGATTTAAAAGAAAAATCAACTGCATCACTTTTATATGGCGGTAGTGTAAAAGTTACAAATGCTAAAGAGGTTTTAGCCTTAGAAAATGTAGATGGCATTTTAGTTGGAAGTGCCGCACTTTATGCTGAACACTTTTGTACTATGATACAGTATGCTCAAGATTTACAAAAATAAGTGATTAATTTTTAATCACTTATCCTCATTAAACATTTTTTCAATATGATAACTTTAATAAAAAAACTTTTTTATTTACTTTTTATGCTTATACTTATCTCTATTATCTCATTTTTAGCAATACATTCAGCACCAAACAGTTTCTTTGGAGCAGGTGAACTTAATCCAAATATGACTAAAGAAGCGATAGAGCAGTTAAAAGCTGTTTATGGTTTAGATAAATCATTATCTCAGCAGTATTTTGATTGGGTAAAAAATATTATGACACTTAATTTTGGAATCTCCTTTGTAAGTGGACAAGATGTTAGTGCTGAAATATTAAAAAGAGTTCCCATAACATTGATTATGAATATTACAGCTCTTATTAGTGTTTTTGTTATATCTTTATATTTGGGAATAAAATCTGCACTAAATTATGAAAAGAAAACTGATTATATTATTCGTCAAATCTCTTTAATATCTTTTTCAATGCCCTCATTTTATTTAGCTCTTCTTTTTATAATCTTTTTTAGTGTAAATCTTGATCTGTTTCCTATCGCTGGGCTTCATTCTATAGAAGAAAAAGTTGGCTTTGCTTATTATAGTGATATGGCTTGGCACTTGGCACTTCCAGTTGGAGTTATGATATTTGTTGGAGTGGGAAGTATGATAATTTATATTCGCTCACTCACTTTAGAGATACTAAAGAGTGATTATTATTATTTTGCTCTGTCTCGTGGTTTAGACAAATCTCAACTACTTCGTTTTTATATCTTACCAAATCTACTACCCCCAATCGTTACATTACTTGGATTATCCTTACCTGGTTTAATAGGTGGAAGTGTTATTTTAGAGTCTATATTTGGAATTGAGGGGATGGGACAACTATTTTTCATGTCAGCATTAAGTCGTGATTATCCTATAATCATGGGAACACTGATGATAACATCGTTTTTAACTTTACTTGGAAATATGTTTGCAGATTTAATTCTTTTACGATTAAATCCGTATATGAAAAGAGGGTAAAACATAAAATAGCAATGCACTTGCTTCGTTACCTCAGTCGTCACATATTATAGTATGCTTCCTTCTTCAGTCCTTGCAATTACATTACTCTTTTAAGTTTTTTAGAATATAAAAATACTTGTTATAATTAATTAAATAAAGCCTCAAGTGCATCAACACTATCTTTAGCTTCTTCTATTTCACCAGTTTCTTCATTGGTTGTGCTATCATTTTCAACTAGTTCTATATTTAAACCAGTAAGCATAGAGGCTAAACGGATATTTATACCACTTTTACCGATTGCTTTACTTTTTTGATCAGCTGGTAGAGTGACGATTGCTTTTTCATTTTCACCCTCTTCATTTTTAATGATTTCAACATGAGAGATAATCGCTGGACTCATAGTTCTTGATACAAAAAGTTCAGGAATATCAGTGTATTCGATACAGTCAATATTTTCACCAATTAACTCTTCACTAACAGCATTGATACGAACACCTTTAACACCAACAGTAGCACCAACAGCATCAACTTGTGGATGAGTTGATATAAGTGCTATTTTTGCTCTCTCACCAGGGATACGAGCTGATTTTTCAACTATAACAGTTCCATCAGCAATTTCAGGAACTTCAAGTGCTAAAAGTTCTTCTAAAAATTTAGGACTTGTACGAGAAAGTTCAATTTGAATACCATTTTCTTTGTCCATATTTGCACGACGAACAACAGCTTTGATATGATCTCCAACTTCAAATTTTTCACCTTTAATACGGCTTTTCATAGGAAGAACAGCTCTAACTTCATCTACCTCTATATAAGTTGATTGTTGAGCATCAACTCTTGTAACTCTACCAGAAACTAGAGTACCAATTTTTGATTTATATCTATTGTAAAGTTCATCTTCAACAAGTCTTTGAATATGAAATTCTATCTCTCTATGAAGTTGAGATGCTCCTGTTCTACCGTGATCTTCTAGTTTATGCTCAATCTGAAGTTGGTCACCTAACTCCACTTGGTCATCGTACTCTCTTGCATCAGTAATAGAGATAAACTGAGGTGCTAACTCTTCATCTTGTAGATTTTCATCATCATCAGCAACTACCGTAATTGTTTGTATAATATTTATTGATTTAGTTTCATCATCTATTTGTGCTTCAAAAGCAAAATTTCTATCAATAACTCTTTTTGCAGTTTGTACAAATGCAGTTTTTAATGCTTCAATTACTTTTTCAGGAGCAAGTCCTTTTTCGTGTGCAATTGCTTCTGCAATATCTAAAATTTTTTCCATTATTATGCCTTTTTAAGGTGTTTTCACAAAAAATAAAATGTTAAGTTTTGGGGATTTCTTATGAAGTGTGAAATTATATCTAAAAGAGTATAAAAACATCTTTAATAGGACTTTTAGTAGAGTTAGACTATAATGCAATAATTATATAAACTAAGGATATACAGTGAATTTAAAATTTGCAAGAACAGAAGTTGATCAAAAACCTAAAAAAGCTGAACTAGCTAAAATAGAATCTAGCGTTGAAAAAGAGGATAGTGTTATTTTTTATTTTGATAAAGATAATTCTCATAAAGATTTACTAGAACTTCAAGATTATTTTGAAGCAAAAGGTAAAAGTTTTTATATGAGTGAAGTTAAATATGGTCTTTCAGATAGTGAATATATGTACCAAGTACACATAGTAAACTAAGAGATTTTATTTTGTCTAAATTGCTATTTATCGAAACACTTGGTTGTGCTATGAACTCTCGTGATACTGAGCATATGATTGCTGAGTTAACTGAGAAAGAGGGCTTTGTTATGACTAATGATTTCAAAGTTGCTGATTTGATTTTGATAAATACTTGTTCAGTTAGAGAGAGACCAGTGCATAAGCTTTTTTCTGAACTTGGTGGATTTAACAAACATAAAAAGCCACATGCCAAGATAGGTGTTTGTGGTTGTACTGCTTCACATTTAGGTAAAGAGATAATAAAAAGAGCCCCTTATGTAAATTTCGTTTTAGGTGCAAGAAATGTATCTAAAATTAGTGAAATTATACATAAAGATAAGGCAGTTGAGATAGATATAAACTATGATGATAGTGAATTTGCTTTTAAAGATTTTCGTTCATCTCCTTTTAAAGGATTTATAAATATTTCAATGGGTTGTGATAAATCTTGTACCTATTGTATAGTTCCAAAAACTCGTGGTGATGAGATCTCTATCCCTGATGCTTTGATTATAAATGAAGCTAAAAGATTGGTTAGTATTGGAGCAAAAGAGATTTTTCTTTTAGGACAAAATGTTAATAATTATGGTCGCCGTTTTTCTGGTGAGCATGAAGATGTTAATTTTACAGAACTTTTAAGAAGACTCTCTAAAATTGAAGAACTAGAGAGAATCAGATTTACTTCACCACACCCTTTTCATATGGATGATGAGTTTATTGAAGAGTTTTCATCTAACCCTAAAATATGTAAATCTATGCACATGCCATTACAAAGTGGAAGCACAAAAGTTTTAAAAGATATGAAAAGAGGTTACTCAAAAGAGTGGTTTTTAAATAGAGTTAATAAACTTAAAACTATGTGTCCAGAAGCTACAATTAGTACAGATATTATTGTGGGTTTTCCTGGTGAGAGTGATGAAGATTTTGAAGATACTTTAGATGTCATGAAAACAGTTGAGTTTGATCAGATTTTTTCTTTTAAATATTCTCCTCGTCCTGAAACTGAAGCACAATATTTTAAAAATGTAGTAGATGAAGAGTTGGCTTCTAGCAGACTTACTTTTCTACAATCACTTCATAATGAGATTATGGATAAGAACAACGCTAAACTTCTTGGTAATACTTATAGAGTTTATTTTGAAGATTTACACAGTGATGGACATGCAGCTGGTAGAAGTGATAACAATATTGTTGTAAAAGTTAAAGGCTCAGAGGAACTTCTTGGTCAATTTAGAGATGTTAAGATAACTGCGATAGGCAGAACTATTTTAACTGGTGAGATTGTTGCTTAAAAAAACTTCTCGCTTTTTAGCTATTTTAATAGTGCCTTTAATAGGTTCGCTATTGATTAGACTTTTATACTTAACAAATAAGAAAAAATTTCATGCACCTGAGAATTTAGGTGATGAAAAGTTTATCATGGCTTGTTGGCATGGTGAACTTCTTATGATTCCATACGCATATACAAGATACAGAAAAAATCCTCATGTAAAATTACTTATTTCAGAACATTTTGACGGTAATCTAATAGCTAAAACTTTAAACTTTTTTGGATTTGGTACGATACGGGGTTCTAGTACCAGAGGTGGTGCTAAGGCTTTGATAGAATCGATTAAAGAGATAAAAAATGGATATGATTTAGGGATAACTCCTGATGGTCCCAAAGGTCCTAGACATGAAGTTCATGATGGCATAGTTATTATGGCACAAAAAGCAAAAGTTAAAATTGTACTTGTTGAGATAAAACCGACGAAGTTTTGGCAGTTAAACAGTTGGGATAAATTTGTAATTCCAAAACCATTTGGTACAATAAACTATTATATCAGTGATTTGATAGATGTAGGTGATAAAAGTTTACAAGAAGCGAAGGATATTTTAAAAGAGGGGCTTAAAAAACATGAATAATAAAATTTTAATTCCATTAATCGCAGTATCATTAATATTAATTATGGGTATATCTTTTGTGATTAATCCCTCTTACGAAAAATCTATTAAAGCAAAATATTATTATGAGATTGGAGATTATCAAGAGGCTTTAGTCTTATCAAAAGAGTCTTTTTCTTTGGATGTTTATAATCGTATGGCATCTACAATTATGGCTCAGTCAATAACCTCTCTTAAGTATGTAAAGTATATTGAGATGGGTAAAAAATATATGAAAGATATTAATGAAATTGCTACACATGAGTTTATTTCTGATGCAGATAAGTCAAAGATAAGGCTGATTTGTGAGATTATGATTGCTTCATATATTAAACTAGCACCTAGTGTTATTACAGATGATAAGTTAGTTGAAGATAGTGCTGCTTATTATAAAAAATTTGAGAAACTTCTTGAAAAAGTTAATAGAAAAATATAAAAAACAATTTTTAATTTACCTTGAAGATTTGAGGGGTTATTCTGATTTAACTATAAAAAGTTATGATGAGACATTATCAGAGGCATCTTGGCATGTGGAAGTTGTACAAGAAGATACACAAATAGTTATAAACTTAATGCCATATCGTATAAAAATAGCCCATTTGAACTCAAAAACAATATCTAGAAAATTAAGTACGATTAGAACCTTTGCCCAGTATTTAAATGATAATGGAATCTCTTGTATTTTAAAAGCAGATGAAACAATAAAAGTAGCTGCGACACTACCTAAACCAATATCTCATAAGCATATTCTTGAGGCTATAAATAAAGCTGATGAAGAAGAGGTTTTAGTTATAACGATGCTTTATACTTTAGGTCTTAGAATTTCAGAACTTAGTTCACTTGAAGTCGATGATATTTCAGATGAGTGGGTTAGAGTTTTAGGTAAAGGAAATAAGCATAGAGATATACCACTTTTAAAGCAAACTAAAGAACTTTTAGATGAATACCTGAGTAAAAAAGATAGTAAAAAATTTATTTTTGAGAAAAATGGCGAGAAATTAAGCGAAAATAGTCTAAGATATATCGTTACTAAGGTCTTTAAAAGAGTTGCCTTAAAAGTTACTCCACATCAACTCCGTCACTCTTATGCGACGGCACTGTTAAATAATAGTGCAAGAATCTCTGATGTTAGTGAGTTACTAGGTCACTCATCTATGGCTACAACACAAATATATACTAAATTAGGTAGTGCATTGAAACAACAAAATTACAACAAAGCACATCCACTTTGCATGGTTGAAAAGTGATGTTAAGTAAATTTTATGAATCTTTATATTTAAAGGTATTGGTAAATATTGTTGTTGGTGATTCTAAAACAACAGTATATATTGAGATGTTAAATAAAAAAGATGTTGTTAGTTACCATGAAGAGAGTTTTACTGAAACTTATCTAAGCATAGAATTATATGAGTATATACTTCAATACACTAAAGAATCACCATTTTTTTATATAGCTATTTTAGATAACTCTGTTTCACAGGGTGCTATTCCTACATGTTCCAAACAAAATTTAGAATATTATTATGATCTTAGTTCAAGTGAATATAAATG
>JAGGWE010000045.1 GCA_021157665.1 Sulfurimonas sp. | reverse complement strand
CCTATGTTTATTCCATTAGGATTTGATAAAACTTTAGGTGAGTTGGATGATGAGATTAAGAAAAAACTTTCTCATCGTTCAAAAGCACTTGATTTGGCTAAAAATATTATACAAACATTATAGTAAAACTCCATTTAAATAACTTTGAATCTATAAAAACTTTTTACTAAAAATGTAAAAAGAGTACTCTACTTTACCAAGAATATCTTGTAGGTGGGCGTTATATCTGCTTAAATTATGCATGATATCTCCTTTAACATTGTTTCTCATAAAATTAAAAGCAATAAATATTCCATTGTTAAAAAATATTTAGTTAAAAAATATTAAAAGTATAACTCCAAAGATAATTCTATAAATTCCAAAAGCTACAAAAGTAAATTTCTCTAAAAACTTTAAAAATACTTTGATAGTAAGATATGCAACGAAAAATGATACAACAAATCCAACCGATAATGTAACTAAGTTTGCATCGCTAAAGTCTTTGTAATGTTTTAGTAAATCATAAGCAGTAACAGCACTCATAACAGGAAAAGCGAGTAAAAAACTAAACTCTGCACTAGCTTTTCTACTAAGTCCAACAAGTAAAGCACCGATGATTGTAGAACCAGCTCTACTTGTTCCTGGGATGAGAGCAAAGATTTGAGCAAAACCTATAATCATTGATTGTTTTAGCGTTATTTTTTCAATGTCATCTAAAAGATTTATCTCATTAGGTATAAAAAATTTCTCTACAAGTAAAAAGAGGACACCCCCAACTATAAACATTATAGCAACTATCTCTATGGAAAAAAGTTCTTTAATCTCAGATGAAAATATAAATCCAACAGCTCCAATAGGGATAAAAGCTAAAAATACTTTTGTCCATAAATCTATTTTTTTGATTGTAAATTTATCTTTGTAGTTGAAAATTACGGCTAAAATTGCTGCAAATTGTATGATAACCTCATATGCTTTATTGATAGCACTTTGTTCTAATCCTAAAAATTTACTAGCAACGATTAAATGTCCAGTTGAAGAGATAGGTAAAAATTCTGTAAATCCTTCTATAATACCTAATATAATTGAGTCGTATATAGTCATGTTATTCCTTGTTAGTAAAATATTTAAAAAAATTATTTGATTTTTTATGATAGACTTTTGGTGAAATTTTAGCATATTAAAGAGAAAAATGAATGTATTAACTGAAGGTGGTAAAAAATAGTGTTCTTAAAATGATAAAAAAAGGTGCAAATGGCTATATGGTTAAGCCATTTAATGAAGAAGCAATCTTTAAAACTTTAAATACTATTACAGCAAGAATGCCTAAATAAAAATCATTCAAAACAAAATTTAAACAATTGTTAGATATAATACGAGGTTTTAAATTATAAATTTTACCTCGTAGGAACTATTACATGTTACTTTTTACTCCTGGTCCAACTCCAGTACCTCAAAATGTTCGTAATGCAATGGCTGATGAGACTATGCACCATCGTACACCTGAATTTGAAGCAATCTTTGAAAAAACAAGAAAACATCTTTTTAATCTTTTTAATACCGATGAAGTAGTTATGATAGCTTCTAGTGGAACAGGTGCTATGGAAGCTGCTGTTATTAATCTTTGTAAAAATACACTTTTGAGTGTAAATTCTGGAAAGTTTGGTGAGCGTTTTGGAAAAATTGCAATTGCTCATGGACTTAAGAATGTTGAGATTAAAAATGAGTGGAATACACCAGTAAGTGTTGAAGCAATCATAAATGCAGTTAAAGAAAATTCAGATATTGATGCTATTGCCGTTCAGATAAGTGAGTCAGCAGGTGGACTTCGTCATCCTGTTGAGGAGTTAGCAAAGGCTGTAAAAGAGATTAATCCTCGTATTATGATAATCGCTGATGGTATCACTGCTGTTGGTGTAGAGAGAATTGATGTGTCAAATATTGATTGTTTAATTGCTGGAAGTCAAAAAGCACTTATGCTTCCTCCAGGACTTTCTATTTTAGGTTTATCAAATGCAGCAATTGAGACTATCGGTTCTGGTGTTGGTTACTATTTAAATCTTGCTACTGAGATTAAAAAACAGAGACAGAATACTACAGCTTATACAGCAGCTACTACTCTTATTATTGGTCTTTTGGAAGTTTTAGAGACTATAGAAAAACAGGGTGGTATTGGAGTTCTTTATTGTAATACTGCAAGACGAGCTAAAGCTACTAAAGCTGCACTTGAAGCGATAGGCTTACATGTGTATCCTACTGTTCCTGCAAAGAGTATGACAACTATTGATGATATTGATGCATCAAAAATTCGTTCAGCTTTAAAAGATGAATATGGTGTAAATGTAGCTGGTGGACAAGATCATCTAAAAGGTAAAATCTTTCGTATAAATCAAATGGGATTAATAGCAATATATGAGTCTATTTGGGTTGTAAACTCAATAGAACTTATTCTTCACCGTATGGGAAGACTAGAATATACTGGACTTGCTTCAAAAGTATATAATGAAACTTATTTTAAAAGTGCATTAGAGAAAAAAGAGATATAGATGATTTTAGAACATGAAATTCCTAATGGAAGTAAATTATACTTTGGTAATAGTGCAAAAGTAAAAAGAAAAATTGAAAATATTGCAAGTGAAATTCTTGATGAAAATGGATTTGAAGAGATTGTAACTCCTGTGTTTTCTTATCATCAACATCTAAGTATTGCAGATGATAAAGAGTTGATTCGTATAAATGATAAAGCAAATAACTCTTTATCTCTTCGTGCAGATTCTACTATCGATGTTGTTAGAATTATCGAGAAAAGACTTGGTAAAAATACTCAGCAGAAAAAATGGTTTTATATTCAGCCAGTTTTTCGTTATCCAACTGAAGAACAGTATCAAGTTGGTGTAGAGTTTATGGGTGAGAAAAAACTATCTTCTGTTGTGAATATTGCAGTTGATATTTTTGAAAAATTAGAGGTAAAGCCTTTGATTCAAATCTCAAACATTAAAATACCAGAACTTTTAGTAGAGATGTTTGATGAATTAACTATAGATGATTTTAAATATATAAATATAGAAAAATTTTTAAATTTAAAAATTGAATGGTTAGAAAAACTTGTTTATCTTCAGTATATTGAACAAATTGATGAAGTTATTGAAATCGCTCCTGATAAAATGAAAATAGAACTTCAAAAAATGAAAGATTTGTCTTTAGAGATCTCATATGAAAATTCTGTTTTAGCACCAATTTATTATGCAAAAATGCTTTATTATGATGAACTATTTTTTAGAATTATAGATAAAAATGAAGTATATGCTCGTGGTGGAAGATATAAAAGTTCAGAATTAACATCAGTTGGTTTTGCGATTTATACAGATGCTTTATGCGAAACATTAACAAAATAATATTTTAGAGAAAAAGAGGAAATTTTTATGAAAGCAGATTTAATAGTTGGAATTCAATGGGGTGATGAAGGCAAAGGTAAGATAGTTGATAAGTTAGCTAGTGAGTATGATATGGTTTGTAGAAGCCAAGGTGGTCATAATGCTGGACATACTATCTGGGTAGATGGTGTAAAATTTGCACTTCACCTTATTCCGTCTGGTGTATTAAATCCACATGCCATAAATGTTGTTGGTAACGGTGTTGTTTTATCTCCTGAATCTATTATAAAAGAGATGGTTCAGTTTGATGGACTTGAAGGTCGTCTTTACATTTCTGATAAAGCACATTTAAATCTTTACTACCATGCCTTAATCGATCAAGCAAAAGAGAGACTAAAAGGTGATAAGGCTATTGGTACAACTGGTAAAGGGATTGGACCTGCATATGCAGATAAAATTAATCGTACTGGTTTTAGAGTTGGTGAACTTTTAAATCCTGCAAAACTTACTGCTTCAATTATCGAGTATTTTGAGCAAAATAGAGCGATTTTTGATATTTATGAGATTGCTACTCCAGTTGAAGCTGAACTTTTAGCACAACTTGAGGGTTTCAAAGAAAAATTAGCCCCTTTTATTACAGATACAACTCAAATGGTTTGGAAAGCAATAGACGCTGATAAAAGAATTTTACTAGAGGGTGCACAAGGTACACTTCTTGATATTGACCATGGAACTTATCCGTTTGTTACTTCATCTGCGACAGTATCTGCTGGTGCTTGTACTGGTTTAGGGATTAATCCTAAAGATATTGGTAAGGTGACTGGAATCGTCAAAGCTTACTGTACTCGTGTTGGAAATGGACCATTTCCAACTGAAGACCATGGTGATGATGGACAAAGACTTGGAGAACAAGGGCATGAATTTGGAACAACAACTGGTCGTGCTAGAAGATGTGGTT
>JAGGWE010000201.1 GCA_021157665.1 Sulfurimonas sp. | reverse complement strand
GCTGCATTTGCAAAAGCTTACCGTTTTGAAGCTGATGTTCGTGATGATGCTCACACTAAAAGACTTACTGAACTACATGAAGAGAAACAAGGTCTTTGGGACTGTGTTAAATGTATGGAGTGTGCAGAGGTTTGTCCAAAAGATGTTAATCCTATTGATAAAATAACTAAGCTTCATAATATGCTATTCACAGAGGGTGTTGCAACTTCAAATGTTGCTACTCGTCATGCTGTTGGATTTAAAAACTCAATCGCTAAAAATGGTGTACTTGATGAAGGTGGATTAGTTCTTTATTCTGAAGGTCCTTCAATCGTTAAGCATATCCCAGTTGCACTTAAAATGTTTAGAAAAGGCAAAATTGTTCCACCATGGGGCATAACAAAATCAGACAATTTAGATGAGATTCAAAAACTTGTAAAATCATCATCAACTGCAAAGTTCTAGGAGTAAATAGATGGAAAAATTAAAATACGCACTTTTTACAGGTTGTACAGCTAAACAAAGTACACCTGAGCAGATGATGTCAACAATGGCAGTTGCTGATAAACTTGGAATTGAGCTTGTTGAATTAACTGAAGCTTCTTGTTGTGGTGCTTCTCACTTACAAGATTATGATGACTTTTTATCTTTAGTTTTAAATGCTAGAAATATTGCTTATGCTGAAAAGCATGGTTTAACTATGGTTACTATTTGTAACACTTGTCAGCTAAATACTGCCATGACTAAACACCGTCTGGATAACAATGCTGATTTAAAAGCAAAAGTTAATGAAAAATTGAATGAGGTTGGACTTGAGTACAAAGGTACATCACAAGTAACACATTTTTTATATGCAATTATTGATGATTTTGGTCTAGATAAGCTTAAAGAGATGATTGTAACTCCTCTTAGCAAGTTTAATATTGCACCATTTTATGGTTGTCATAATATTCGCCCTTCAGAACTTCAAAATGAAACTCATAAAACTAAAGAAAATCCTTATAACCCTAATTCACTAGATGATTTAATTATCGCTTGTGGTGGAATGACAGTTGATTATAAAGAAAAAACTAAATGTTGTGGTTTTCATGCTGAACTTCAAGCTCCAAAAACAGCAGCAGTTCTAACAGGTAATGCTATTGCTGGTGCAACTGATGCAAATGCTGATATGATGGTTACTCCTTGTCCACTTTGTCATCTAAAACTTGATACTCAAACAAAACATGCAGGTGATGCAATAGGTCGTGAAGTTTCACTTCCAGTTCTTCATATGCAACAAATGGTAGGACTTGCTCTTGGCTGTTCTGCTGATGAACTTGGTCTTAAACATCACCTAGTTGATATAGATTTTATATAACTTTTAAACTTTAATACTCCCTTCTAGTTCCCATGCTTCAGCATGGGAATTCATACAAAACTTTCAAAGGCAACATTATTTATGTCAAACTCAATAGAAATAATATCATGGAATGTAAACGGTATTCGTGCTGTAGGTAATAAAGAAGCACTTAAATGGATTGATGAGCGTCAAACAGATATATTATGTCTTCAAGAGATAAAAGCTTTACAAGAGCAGATACCAGATGATTTATTTGAAAAAAAATATCAAGATATTTTAGTAAATTCAGCAACTAAAAAAGGTTATAGTGGAACTATGACTTGGAGTATTCTTAAAAATGATTATAACTCCACATGCCAAGATATAGATATAACTGCAGAAGGAAGAATAATTGAGACTCATTATGGAGATATTGTACTATTTAATGTATATTTTCCTAACGGGCAAAGAGATGAAGAGAGATTGACTCATAAGATGAAATTTTATGATGATTTTCTAACTTACTGCGAAAAATTAAAAGAAGATGGAAAATCTATTATTATTTGTGGAGATATAAATACTGCACACTGTGAGATTGACTTAAAAAACCCAAAAGCAAACTCTAAAAAATCAGGTTTTTTACCACAAGAGAGAGAGTGGATAGATAAACTCTTGGCATGTGGATATATTGATACATTTAGATATGTAAATGGTGATGAAGCTGATAAATATAGTTGGTGGTCATACCGTTCAGGAGCTCGAGTTAAAAATGTTGGTTGGAGAATCGACTATTTTTTCATCTCTGAAGATTTAGCTGAAAATTTAGAAGATGCTTTTATATTAGATGAGATAACAGGGTCAGATCACTGCCCTGTTGGGATTAGAATCTCTATTTAGCCTTAGGACGAAATGCTTTTATAACCTCCTCATTTGTCTCAAGAAATGGACCCTCGATCAAATCTATACAGTAAGGAACAGCTGGAAAAACTGCATCTAAACACTCACGGATAGATTTTGGTTTTCCTGGTAAATTTATAATTAAACTTCTACCTCTAATCCCTGCTGTTTGACGAGATAAAATTGCTGTTGGAACATATTGTAAACTTACTTGACGCATTAGTTCACCAAAACCAGGCATCATCTTCTCACATACATTTTGGGTAGCTTCAGGGGTTACATCTCTTAGAGCTGGTCCTGTTCCACCAGTTGTAACAACTAAACAGCACCCTGCTTTATCACATAACTCTTTCATAGTATTTTCAAGTATATCTTGTTCATCAGGAATACATCTATATACTATCTCAAACTCACTCGTTAAATAATCTTTCATTGTATCTTGAATCGCTACACCTGAAATATCTTCGTATATCCCTTTACTTGCTCTATCACTTGCTGTTATTACGCCTATTTTTATCTCTGCCATAATTTAATGTTTTCCTTTAATTTATTTGTAAAAAATGATTTGCATTTTTTATGTAAGTTACTGTTGATACTTGTAAAAAAAATTCTCTTGCTGATTCTACATCTATAATCATATCTTTTTCACCAAGATAAACTTCAATAATTACACCCTTTTCTACTAAATCTTGTAAATCATTTTGATTCCATTGAAAATTCAATAATTCATTAAGTTCTTCAACCCTTGTCTGCGTATGTTGTAAATCTTTCTTGGCATGCGCTGTGAGCGATAGCGAGGAAGTACTCTTGGGGTGTGGAAAAAAACATCCATCTATAAACTGAGAAAGATACTTATCTTTACTTTTTGTATAAGATAAAACTTGAAGCCTTTTAAATTTATCTGATTTAGTTTGAAAAAAAGCTGGTGAAAATAGTTGCAAAGTATCAACCCTATTTCCACATGCCAATTGTTCTTTCACATAAGAAAAAGCTTTTATCGCTCCATAACTAAATCCACAAACTGTATATTTAGATTCTTTTATGAAATCTTTAAAAAAACAGATCTCATTTTTTAAAGAAAATCCGCTATAAAATTTCATCTAAATACTTTTTAACTTCACTTTTTGTGATACTTTCTCTCTCATAAAGTACAATTTCAACCTTTTGCATAACTTCATTCATAGAGTTAATAAGTGTCATACATTCACCATAAAGTCTATTCATAAGAGTTATCTCTTCATCTTTAGTTTTTATAAGTGATTTACCCATACCATACTCATTTAACATCTTAGTAATCAAATCTTTTGCTTCATCTAAGTCATTTTTTGCACTACTTGGATGCTCATTAAATCGAATCGCACATGCCACAATTCCAGCTAAAAGCATTTTAACTCTAGACTCTAATTCATGCTTAATAAGTGGTTCATTAATACTAGGTGTTAATTTCTCACTTGATAACATCAATTTTTCAAACGGTAAATCAAAATATGTAGCACTCACAACTTTACCAGCTTGATAAGTTACCCGATACTGCTTTTGTCTCTCACTTAGTATTTGTAACTTTCTTTTTCCAAACATAACCTTATCTTTTACTTGATGAAAATGTTCAATCGTTACATGAAAATCATGTTGTCGTAAAGATAAAAGTGCCGCTTCATTTACAAGAGCAGCTAATGAAGCTCCATTAAAACCAACAGTCATATTTGCTACAACTTTTACATCAACTTCATTTGGTACTTTTACAAGATACTTTGAAAGAATTGATTGTCTCTCTCTTTTAGTTGGAAGTTCAACAAAAACTCTTCTATCAAATCTACCAGCACGAAGAAGTGCCTCATCAAGAACATCTACCTTATTTGTAGCTGCAAGAACAATAATACCACTTGAACCCTCAAAACCATCCATCTCTGTTAAAAGCTGATTTAAAGTAGCTTCTCTTTCATCATTTCGTTGTCCATCTCTTTTTTTACCAACAGCATCTATCTCATCTATAAATATAATAGCTGGTGAATTATTTTTAGCAGCTACAAAAAGTTCATGAACTCTTTTAGCACCCATTCCAACATAAATCTGAACAAATGAAGCTCCACTTTGATAGTAAAAAGGAACTCCTGCTTCATGTGCAACAGCTTTTGCTATCATAGTTTTACCAACACCTGGAGGACCAACTAAAAGGACACCCCTTGGCATTCTCGCACCAAAATTTTTATATCGTTTTGGATTTTTCATAAAATCAATTATCTCTTCAAGTTCCATTTTCACATCAGATATTCCACCAATATCTGAAAATGTAACATCACTTGTAATAGATTCAACTCTAGTATTTAACTCACCACTAGCAGTGGTATTAGTAGTTTTAGATACTAGATTAAATGGTAATTCTCCTCGCTTTTGCCACCACCTAAAAATAAAAGAACCTATACCTAAAAATAAAACTCCAAAAAGAAAATATACAATAATATTTGCACTACTACCAACTTCAACCTTATAATTTATAAACATTTTAGGATTTACTTGAGAAGATGCCACTTTATAAACATCTTCATCTGTTTTTAAATATACATATTTTTTTGTAACAACAACACTTTTAACACTTTGATTATTAAGAATTTTATTTGCATCACTCAAGGTTATTTGTGTAGCATTATCTCTTAAGATAGCAAATAGTACAAGTGCTACAACAAAAAAAGCTGATACATAAAGTGCTATTCTATTGCTTTTAGAATTCAGCATAATTACAATCCTCCCTTATTTCATAATTTTGAATATTTATCCAGTTTCCACTTAAATCTTCACTTGATTTTACTATGATTTTATTAAAATGTTGATCATGTCCATAATATAATCCATCTTTTTCACTCTCTATTAAAACTTCAAGTTCACCATTAAATGCTTTCCTAAAATCATAGTTTTTACTCTTTACAAGAGTTTCAATCTCATGAAGCCTTTGTTTTGCCACCTTACCATTTACCTCTGGTTTCATATGAGCAGATGGCGTGCCATCTCTTTTTGAGTAAGTAAAGGAGTGTAAATGTGTTAAAGGTAAATCTTTTGCATTTTTCATAGCCTCAAGCCAAAGTTCTTCACTCTCACCAGGATGACCAGTTATAAAATCAGTTCCAATAGCAAACCCTTTATCTGCTAAAAGTTCAAACAGTTCTCTATCTTGTTTATATACATTTCTTCTATTCATAAGTTTTAACATAGTTGGAGATGTATGTTGCAATGCTATATGCATATGCTTTTCAAACCATGGTTCATCAAGTATCTCTTTAAATTCATCTGAAATCTGAACTGGTTCAACACTCCCCAATCTTATTCTACGAACTCCTCTAATCTGAGAGATATGCTTCATAAGTTTTGCTAAAGATGTTTTAGTATCTTGACCATAACTACCAACATTTGTCCCAGTTAAAACAAACTCACCAAAACCATTTGACGCAAGTCTTGTAATCTGTTCTAATATACGAGATTCATCCATACTTCGAGCATCACCACGAACAAAAGGGATAATACAATATGAACATCTAAAATTACAACCCTCTTGAATTTTAATAAAAGCCCTACTCTTACCAATAAAATTATCAACAAGATTTTTATCTATATGATTTAAATCACCGGGGTTATAAAAAGGTTTCTCTTGAGTAAGAAGTAAATCTATTTTCTCTTTTTCACTCTGACCAAAAACCCCATGAACTCTATTTTCACTAAGTAATTTTTCACCCTTAGTATGAGCACCACAACCAGTTAAAAAAATTTTTGCATCACTTGTTTTTTCTATATGAGATATATATGAACGAACATGAGTATCTGCCCCATTTGTAACAGTACATGAGTTTATAACTATTGTATCAGCTTCAGATTCATTTTGTGTAACTTCAAAATCTTTCATAGAACTCATCATAACTTGAGAGTCATAAAGATTTGTTCGACAACCAAATGTTTTAAAAAAAACTTTTTTTTTCATCTAAACTATCTTATTTTCATCAAAAGGTGCTACTCTTTTTTCTGTTTGAATATGAAGCTTTTGAGTAGGGTATGCAATAGTTATATCATCTTCAGCATTAAAAGCATCAACTATCTCAAGCGAAATAACACTTCTAAGTGTAAGTGTTGCATAGGCATTTGTCAAGTACCAAGAATCAATAGTTATACCATTTAAATCTATAAATGAAAAAATTCTAGGTTCAACATTTGTATTTTTAAGACTATAATTATTTCTAAGTTTATTTAATTGTTTTCTCGTTATATCAGTATAACCTTTAGAGTATTTTCTTGTTATCTCTTTAGCTATATGCATCGCTTTTTTATGATTTGAATCAAATGTAATAGTTATCTTAACACCATCCCAAACTGTTTTTAGAGAACTATGAGTATAGTTAGCTATCATACGAGTGAAAATATAATTATTTGGAACAAAAATAATTCTACCTGCTCTTCTATTTTGAATAATAGTTGTTAGTGTTATATCTTCTAAAATTGTCATGCGAAGAAGTGAAATATCCATAACATCACCAACATATCTCATACCATCCATATCAACACGAATTCTATCTCCAACATGAATACTGCCACCAAACACTATCACAAGCCAACCAAGAATCGACATAAACCAGTCTTTCATTGCAATCGCAATACCAGCAGAGGCAAAACCCAAAATCGTAACAAGATAACTTACATTTTCAATATAATTAAAAAATAAAATTAAAATAATTAGTGTTACATTTGTAAATGTAATAATTTTATTTGCCATATAAAATCGTTCATTATCTGTAATATATTTTTTAACTACAAGCTTTAATAAAAAGAAAATAATAAATAAAACAAGTATAATTACACCTATATTAATAAGTCTATATATCTGTTTCTCTATATCTTTATTTATCCCTACCTCTATAATCTCTAATCTCTTTTGATAAATCTCTGAAGTAACATTCATAGTATCAAATGCAGTTTCAAATCTTTTTAATTCTTTTTGTTTTGAATTATAATGTTCTATATATTTTTCTTCTATATCTATCTTTTGGATCTCTTTATAGATAGAGTTTTCTTTTCTAAGCAATATAATCAATTCAGAAAGTTTCTCTTTTTTTGAGATATAATCGTTAAAATCTGCATTTTGAGTTTTTATCAAAGATATACCCTCAAAAATTTCTATCGGATTTGAAATCTCTGTTGATTCTTTAATCTCAGGAGGTGTCAATAACTTAGAAAATGGAGCACTACCCTTCTCTTCTAATTTTTCTATTTGTGCTGCTAATATTTTTTCCTTAGAGATAAGCGCATTTAGTTCATCTAATTCAACTATAGATTTACCTTTTTTTTGTAAATATTTAATTCTACTTTTTATTGTTTCAAGTTTATCTCTAATATCTAAAGATGTCATATATGACGCATAACTTTTCATCCATACTTTTTCTTCATCAATTTTAAGTTCAATCTGTTCTAAATCGACTAAATATTTAGCAATATCATTTTTTCTTTTTTCATCCACTCTTTCTTGCTCTTTTAAGTCAACAATTTTTTGTAATTCACTAGAGGTAGGTAGTTTATCTTCAGATAATAATACCGAAGTTAAAAATAAAAATAATAATAATAATAATATTTTATTCATTAATCTGTTCCAAATTCATTTAAAACAGATAAAAGAACTTCTCTTTCACACTCATCAGTAATTTTAACATCACCTATACCAACAGGAAGAATAAAAGTTATTTTAGAATCAGAACTTTTTTTATCAAGATAAAAAGTTTCATAAAAATCAACTTCATTTTCGACATTATAATTTGTAGGAAGATTGTATTTTTCTAAAAGTAGTTTTACTCTTATAGCTTCATCACTACTCATTAAACCCATCTTTATAGAAGTGTTATTTGCCATAACCATCCCAATAGCTACAGCTTCACCATGTAAATATTTTTTATATTTTGTTTCATTTTCTACTACATGTCCAAAAGTATGACCATAGTTTAGAGCAGCTCTAATTCCATTTTCTTTCTCATCTTTAGCTACAACATCAGCTTTTGTTTGAACTGCTTGTTTTATTACATCTTCTAAAATATCTGGATTTTTAAGATTAGCACTCTCTAAAAATTCAAAAAAAGTTTTGTTAAAAGTAACTGCCATTTTTACTATTTCAGCAACACCAGCACCAAATTCACGAGATGCTAAAGTTGTTAAAAAATATGGGTCAATATATACTCCACGAGGCTGATGAAATGCACCAACAAGATTTTTACCATAAGAGTTATTCATCCCAGTTTTACCACCAACACTTGCATCAACCTGTGAAAGAAGAGTAGTTGGAATTTGAATAAAATCTATTCCTCTTTGATAAATACTCGAAACATAACCTGTCATATCACCTATAACACCTCCACCAAAAGCTATCAACATAGACTTACGATTAAAACGATGATTAAAAAGTGATTCTAAAATCAAATCTATACTATCTTGATTTTTATACTCTTCACCATCGGGTACTGTAATGATATAAAGTTCTTTTGCTGTTATCTTAGTAAGAAGGTGTCCAAGATGTAATCCTGCTACTTTTGGATTAGTTATTATTGCTACTTTCGTATCAAAATAAGTCGTCGGAATTGTATCAATAGTTATATCGTATGAATTATCTATAACTTTTTTTAAAGGAATATTTACTTGCATTATCTATCCAAATTTTAATTGAATATATAATACTTAATTAAACCTAATAAATCGCTTTTATTTATGAAGAGATACTTATAATTGAACAGGAATAAAAATCTGATGGTAATCATCTAGTCGATGATAAAGTCTTTCATTGTCTGTTGAAAACATAGAAAAAATTCTTCTTTGCGTTAGTTTGTTAGTAAAAGGTAATATCTGAACAAAAGTTTCTCTATGTTTTAGTGTTCTGATTGGATTTTCATTCTCTTTAAATACTTTAATAGATTTAGAAAATATAGTAGATAGATTATAATAATGTTCTACTACCTGCTCTTTATCTTGTTGATGTTCATTTAAATAGTTATATAATTCTATGTTAAATCCCATTTGTTCAGAAATATCAAAAATATTTGAAGATATTTTTTCTAAATCACGATTATCACTTAATATAAGCACCACATCCTTAACTTTTGAAAAACTTTTATCTGCAACTTTAAAAATAGGAACATGAGATTCATAAAGTGTTGTTCTCATATTATAATCTGCAAAAATATCCCGTGACACAATAACAAGACCAACATGATAAAATTTCATATCACTCAAAAACTTACTTTTTAAATCATCACAATCATATTCAATATCTATGATAACATTATCATTTCTAAACTCTTTTATTTTTTGTAAAATATCAATATCACTTGGGTTTACAACTTTAATTATCAAATTATGATTAAATTTTTTATGAATAAATATTGATCGTCTAACAAACTCTTCAATAACAGAATGATTAATAAGGTTCATATCGATATAGATATATAAATTTGAACCAAAAGGCTCAGGAAATTGACCAAGTTCTCTTTTAATCGCTCGATAAACTGATTTTAGAACTGTTGGTTCACCTACTAAAACAAGAAGGTCATTTGGTTGAATCATTCTTCTTCTTGATGGCATAAGTAACTTTCTATTTCTGTAAATAGCAACTATTCGCCAATTTTTTTGCTCTATTACACCAAGATGCCGATAAACAAAAGAGCTTCCAAAGGGAACAAGAACCTCCATAATCTCACCCTCACCAATACCAACATTTTGAGCAATCACTGGAACATTTGGCAGATAATCAAGAAGTCTTGATGATAATATATCATTTGAATTTACTAAAACAACATTAGCATCCCCATTTTCTAAATTAGCATTATTAAGAACTATTATACGAAGTTGTTTTTTTACAACTCTAATATTTTTAATTGTATTTTCTACATCAACACTATTATCCATAGCAATAATTACCTGAATAAACTCCATTTTCAGTAAATTAGACAACTTATAAAGACTAGTTGGATCAAACTCATAAAACTTAAAACGAGATGGATTAATATCTTTATACTCTTTAGCCTTAGTCTCAACTATATAATATATATTCTCACTACTAAATGTCTGAGAGACTCTTTGAATAAAATGTGAACCTACTTCACTATCACTAATTATTAAAATTTTTTTCATATTTTTTATCTTTTTACTATATTTATTTTTTTAATCCATAATTTTCCTGGAGCTCTTTTCCATTTATTATCAATAAAATAACCAGTTATTTTCATCCAATTTTGGGTCATTTTATTTGATGTAAATGCTGAGTTAGCTTTCCATTGATATATAACCTCACCATTAACAGAATTATAAATATCACTATCTTTTAGTAGCTTAAAAGTTGAAGCTTTTAAATTAACTTCCACCTCTTTAATAACTTTTTTCTCTTTTTTAGAATCTTTCATCATTAGTTTTGGAAACTTATTAGCATTTTCAAATATTTTATTTTTTGAATTTATTTGATTTTTCAAATTATTTATAATTTTATCTTTGCTTTTTAATTCTTCATTTTGTATATCTAATCTATTTTTCAAATAAATATTTTCTTTTTCTTTTATTTTTAAAAGTTTTAAACATTTTTTATTTGATTTCTCATTATTTTGTATATTATTTATATCTAACTCTTGCGTACATTTATTGTAATCTGCTCTTAAAACTTCTATATCTTTAACAATAGATTCAATCCTATCCATCTCACCTGCATATACAAACAGACTTAAAATCATACTAATAATTAAATATTTCATGCTATGTACTCAAACCTTTCTAACTAATTTAACACCCATCTCAACATGATGTGTGTATGGAAATTGATCAAATATTGCCATACCTTCTACAGTATGAGTTTTACAAAGTATATCTAAATCTCTTAGTAATGTTTCAGGATTACAAGAGATATAAAGTATATTTTCATATCGAGATGCAAATTTACATGATACTTCATCCATACCACTTCTAGGTGGATCTACAAATATTGTTGATATATTATATGAAGTAATCTCTATCTCTTTCATCCGTCTAAATTCTCTTACTCCATCAAGTGCTTGAACAAACTCTTCAACACTCATTCTTACAAATTCTATATTTTGCACATCATTTAAAAGCATATTTGATTTTGCTGCATTGATAGATGATTTTGATATCTCTGTAGCTAAAACTTTTTTAAACTGCTTTGCAAAGGCAATAGTAAAATTTCCAGCACCACAGTATAGTTCAAGTAAGTCATCGTCTATATCTTTAAGATTTTTTAATGCCCAAGATATCATCTGCTCATTTACTTTAGCATTTGGTTGAGTAAAACTATTTTCAATATGTTTAGCTTTATAAATCTCCCCATCTATAGATAAAGTCTCAGTTATATAATCCTGTCCTATTATGACTTTTTGCTTTCTACTTCTACCTATTATATATATACCAAGTTCATTTGAGATTTGTGTTGCAAGAGTTTTCCACTCTTCATCTAATTTTCTATGATAAAGAAAAGAAACTACTATCTCTCCATCACTTGAACTTAAAAAATCAACCCCAAAAAGCTTAAAACCTATCTCTTTATCTTTTATTGCTTTTAGTAACTTTGGCATAAGTATTGATATATGTATATTTACCTGTGGACATTCATCAACTAATACAACAGCTTTTTTTTCTATATGATTCATACCATAATATATCTCATCACCCACATGCCATATCTTAAATTCACTACGAGAACGATAATTAGATTCAGGAGACTTTGCTACAAAAAATTCACCATTATAAAATTGCTTAAATCTATCTTTATTTAGAATTACTTTTTCATTTAATTGGACTTCATATCCATTTTCATAAACAACACAAGCACCACATTCACCAAAATATTTACATTCCAATACTAATCCCTTATTTGATTGAAGCTATTAAATTACCTATTAATAGGTTCCAACCATCTATAAGTACAAACACTAATATCTTAAATGGCAGAGCTATCATAATAGGTGGGAGCATCATCATACCCATAGACATAAGTATGGAAGCTACAACCATATCTATAACTAAAAATGGTAAAAATAGTAAAAATCCTATCTCAAAAGCTGTTTTTAATTCACTTATAACAAATGCTGGAATAATTACAGATAAAGGTACATCTGCCACCGTATCAGGATTTTCCATTTTTCTAATTCTAAAAAATAAAGCTAAATCCTTTTCTCTAGTATTTCTAATCATAAAATTTTTAAAAGGAAGAGTAGTTTTATCAAAAGCCTCTTCATAACCTATCTTTTCTTCCATGTAAGGCTTAACCCCATTCTCATAAGCCTTTATTCCAACAGGTTCCATAACAAAGAAAGTCAGTATCATTGCAAGCATAACCAGAAGTTGTGTTGGTGGAACTTGTTGAGTACCAAGAGCTTGTCTTAAAAATCCAAATACTATTACAAATCTTGTGAATGTTGTCATCACAAGAACCATACTTGGTGCTAAAAATAGAAGAGTTAAAACTACAAGAACATTTAAAGAACTAACTAGTTGTTGTGGTGTATCAGGTGCACCTAATTGAAAATTCATAGTTGGAACAGTTATAGGTTCTGCACCTAAAAAAGTTGATATAGCTAAAAAAAGAAAAAAAACTCTTATCATTATTTAGTTGATGCCTGATCTAAAATTGAGATTTGAGATTTAGATTTTTTTTCTGCTTTTGCACCATAAAAATGAAGTTCAACTCTACGATTTTTTTCTCTTCCACTTTTTGTTGCATTTGTTGACAATGGTTTAAATTCAGCATAGCCTGAAGCACTAATTCTCTCAGGTGCCACACCATCTAAAAGAAGTTCTTGCAGAACTGATATTGCTCTGGCTGATGAAAGTTCCCAATTATCTTTAAATGGACTTTTCGCACCTGGTCCTTGATTGTCAGTATGGCCTTGAACACTAACCATCGTATCATTAGGTAACTCTTCTATGATTAATGCCATTCTTCGCAAGAAAAGAAGTGTATCTTGAGATTCAATAGTTGCACTACCAGCTTTAAAAAGTAAAGATGCTGGAAGTTCTATAACAAAACCATCTTGAGCTTCTTCTAGTGTTATACTAGCTGTCTCACCTTTTTCCATCATCTCATTAGTATCGCCAATTGCTTGTTGAACTTTATTTACAGTTTCAGCTGTTTCATCTTGAGAGTCCATTGGTGTAGCTTCTTGAATTCTTTTTTTTGAAATTTCAGTTTGAGAACCACCCTCTAAAACACTCATAGCACCAGAGAGTGAACCTATAGCTTCAGATACTTTTTTCGCATCCATACTACTCATAGAAAGAAGAAGTACAAAGAAACATAAAAGAAGAGACATCAAATCTCCAAAAGCTGCTAACCAAGCTGGTAAACACTCTTCACAATCTGGACATTTTTGCTTAGCCATTAGTAAATACCATTAATCAAACTGACTTACACGATCTACTGGAGGTAAGTAACTAAGCAGTTTAGCTTCTAACACTCTTGGAGCATCACCAGATTGAATCGACATAATCCCAGATAAAATCATCTCTTGAACTAAAGTCTCTTCATCATTTCTTACTCCTAAAATATTATAAATAGGAGTACCAAAAACATTACCAATAATAGCACCATACATTGTAGTTAATAATGCAACAGCCATCGATGGACCAATAGCTGATGGATCAGCCATATTTAAAAGCATCGCAACAAGACCAATAAGTGTACCAACCATACCCATAGCCCCCGCTAGTCCAGCCCACTGATTAAATATATTACCATGAACCTTATGTCTAGTATTTGTTTGTTCCATCTCAATCTCTAAAAGATCTCTGATGGTATCAGGTTCACTTCCATCAATCGCCATAGAAAGACCTTTTTTCAAAAATACATTTTCTTCATTATTTACTTCACTTTCTAAGGCTAAAATACCATCTTTTCTAGCTTTTGTAGCAAATTCAACAAGTTTTTTAATAAGCTCTGGAACATCTTCTTGTGGTGGTTTAATAGCAATCATAAAGATTTTTGTAAATTGCTTCATCTGCTGTGGTTTGAAAGAGATCATTAAGGCACCGATAGAACCACCGACAACAATTAATACTGATGGAATATCAATATATGCTCCAATACCAACACCCATAGCCATCGCACTACCAAGAAGTGCCATGATTAGAACTATACCAATGACCGTACCTAAATCCATTCAAATACCTTACAAGAAAAATATTTTATATAATACCACAAAGTTTATTAGACAGAGTAATAAAAAAGATTTTTTTACTAAAATAATTTTACTAATGTGTGATAAGAGAGTATAATTATAGAATAAAATGCATTGGATAAATAATGAATAAAAATAGTGTAAGTATAGTAATTTTAGCTGCTGGAAAAGGTAGTCGTATGAAATCACAAACAGCTAAGGTTCTCCATAAAATCAGTGGTAAGCCTATGCTTTATCATATTATCAAAGCTTCAAAAGAGATATCAGATGATATTACAGTGGTTATTGCTCATCAAAAAGAGGAAGTTCAAAAACAGATGAAGATTCTTTTTGAAAATATAAATTTTTGTATTCAAGATGCTGACAATTTTCCAGGAACTGGTGGTGCTATGAAAAATGTTACACCAAAAAATGAAAAAGTTTTAGTTTTAAATGGTGATATGCCACTAATAACAGCAGATTCACTTCAAGGATTTTTAGATTCTGATGCTGATATTATTATGTCAATATTTGATTTACAAAATCCAAATGGTTATGGTCGTGTTATCATAGAAGATTCTCAGGTTCAAAAAATTGTTGAACAAAAAGATGCAACAGAAAATGAACTTAAAGTAACAACGGTAAATGCTGGTATTTATGCATTTTCTAAAAAAGTTATTGAAAAATATATTCCCCTTTTAAGTGATGATAATGCTCAAAAAGAATACTACCTAACAGATTTAATCTCAATGGCAAAAGAAGATGGTTTAAATATCTCTCCACTTTTAGTTGATGAGGAGCATTTTAAAGGAGTAAATTCTAAAAAAGATTTATCCGATAGCGAAATAATTATGCAAGATAGAATTAAAACCTCTTTAATGGATGCTGGTATTACTATGCAACTTCCAGAAACAATTTATATAGAAGAGGGAGTTACATTTGAAGAGGAATCAATAATAGAAAATGGGTGTAGAATAACTGGCAATACTCTTATAATTAACTCTCATATAAAATCTGGAACTGTTATTGAAGATTCTATCATCAAAAACTCAGATATTGGTCCTCTAGCACATATTCGCCCCGCTTCATATATAGAAGATACCCACATAGGAAATTTTGTAGAGATTAAAAAAAGTTCACTAAAAGGTGTAAAGGCTGGTCATTTAAGCTATATTGGTGATGCTCAAATTAATGAGGGAACTAACATTGGTGCTGGTGTTATTACATGTAACTACGATGGAATAAAAAAATATAAAACTATTATTGGTAAAAATGTTTTTGTTGGAAGTGATTCTCAACTTGTAGCACCTCTTCAAATAGAAGATGATGTTATGATAGCAGCAGGGACGACGCTAACAAGTGGAGTAGTACAAAAAGGTTCACTAGCTATTAGTAGAGCTAAATTACGAAATATAAAAGGTTTCTATTATAAATTTTTTGGAGGGAAATAAATGAAAAAAAGTAATTTATATATAATTTTATTTTTAATGTTTACATCTTTTTTAGTAGCTAAAGATAATATTTCTGTCTCTACTTTAACAGCAGTAAAATTCAACACAATTTGTGCAAAATGTCATGAGGGGCAATGTAGTGGAAGACTAAGCTTTGATAGTGGTGCAAAAATGGCAGCTTCACATATAAACCGTTACACAAAAACTTCATCAGACAGGGAAGTAAATGAATTTTTTACTATTTTAAAATATATGAAAAAAGAGTGTAAAATATTTCTTCCAAATTTAAATTTAAAAGATAAAGAAAACTATTCAAAAAAAGATATTTTACCATATGCGACACCTTCAAAAAAAGCCTATTTTATCCCATTAGGCATACTAAAAATTGGAACATATAATTTAGAGATTAATATAGAAAAATTTAAACAATATAAAATTGAAATTATTTCAGAACATTTTGATATGTTATTAGATAAATATATTATATCT